>NZ_BAAABL010000021.1:0-183308 GCF_039520965.1 Halarchaeum salinum | reverse complement strand
AACTACGAACGCAGAGACAATCCGGGAAGCACAATCATCACGGTGTGAGAAGAGTTCTATGACACCCTCTGGGGTAGTTTACTCACGCCGCACGAACAGGACGGCCGCGAGCGCGACGAGCGCGCCCACTAGTGTCACGACGCCGAACCCAGGGCTGGAGCCGCTGGACGTCGCCGTGCTGCCCGAGTCATCACCGGCGTCGCCGCCGCTGCTCCCGTCGTCCGCACCGCTGATCGAGGCGGTGCGCTCGGAGAAGTGATTGAACGCGACGAAGACGGTCGCGTTTCCGGAGGCGTGCTGTTTCACCATGTAAGCCGACCGGTCGCTCCCGAGTGCGCCCTCGAGATCGCTGTACGAGGAGACCTCGACGGCCGTACCGCCACTCACCGCGACGTCGAGGTTCTCGGTGGTGCCGACGGCAGCCTCGGAGACGGACGTGATGAGGACCTTCCCGGTCTCGCTTGTGCGATCCACAGTGACGTTCACGGTGGACTCACCGGTCTGTTTCGCCGTCATTGTCGTCTCGTTCGCGTACGTCACGACGCTCGTGGACGCCTTGGCCCCGGCCTCGGCGGCCGTGCCGGCGTAGACCTCACCCGCAGCTTTCCCCGAGGCGATCAGCTCTTCGGCCTGCGTCTCGGCCTCGGTCTTCCCGTCGGGGTAGGCGCGCAGGACGACTTTGCCATTCGTGCCGACCTGCCCGGTGACGTTCCCCTGCTCGTTGACGGTGACGCTCGCGTTGCCGACGGCGATGAACGTCGCCCGCGTGCCGTCCGCGGTCGTCACCTCGACCTGATTCTCGCCGCTCGCCGACGCCTCGGCGTTCGTGGAGAGGTTCGCGACGACGACCTGCGACTCGTCGCCCGGTTCGACGACGAGGATGCCGTTGTTCTCGTCGTGCGCGGTGAGCGTCGCGCCGCTCTCGGCTTGCACCGTCGCGGACGTTTGCGTCGTCGTGCTAAGCGACAGGCCGGCGAGGTCGACGTTCACCGTCGCCGAGAGGTCGAGGCCCCCACCCGCGCCGAGGAGCCCACCGCCGCTATCGCTCTCTGCTTGCGAGGTCGACTGGACGCCGATGCTCTGCACGACCGTCGCGTCCTCGACGGTGTAGTCCGTCACCGTCGATCCCTGTACGTCGAAGGAGACGTGCGTCCCAGTGTAGGCGTTCGAACTACTGGACGCCGCTGCTGTGGATGCGGGGACGACGCCCGCGACGAGGAGTAGTGCGACCGCTACTACTGCGATAGTCTGCCGAGACATGTATCCAATACGGTTATCGAGCCGCTCGAAAAACGATTGTGGCCATTAGCGATCGAGCTGCTTTCCTACGGTGTCTCAGCGCGCGATGCCGTCGTCCGACCGATCGAGCACACCCTCGACCTCGTCGGGCGTAACGAGTGCGGTGTCGCCCGGGATGGTGCGCTTGAGTGCCGCGACGGCTGCCGCGTACTCCAGCGCCACTGGGACGCTCTCTCCCTGTAGATAGCGCGCGAGGAACCCGCCGACGAAGGCGTCGCCCGTCCCGACGGCATCGTGCGTGTCGGCCTCGAAAACCGGCTGTTCGATGACGTCGCCGGCGTGCCACGCGAGCGCGCCCTCCTCGCCGCGCGTCACGACGACGGTCTCGAAGCCCCACTCGGCCGCGAGATCGCGCGCCACGCGCTCGGCGTCCCCGTTGAGGCCGAGAACGGTCCGCGCGTCGCGGACCGCCGTCACGAGCACGTCGATGTCGGGGAAGAGCGATTCGAGGACCGGTCGCGCCTCCGACGGCTCCCAGAGCTTTGAGCGGTAGTTCACGTCGAAGACGGTCGTCGTGTCGGCGTCCTGCGCCAACTCGAGCAGGTCGGCCGTCGTCTCCTCGAGCGTGTCGGAGAGCGCGGGCGTGATCCCCGAGGTGTAGAACGCATCGGCCGCCGTGATCCGCTTCGTCGGGAGTTCTTCGGGCGTCGCCGTCGTCACCGTGGCGTTCGCGCGGTCGTAGATGACGTTCGTCGGGCGCGGCGTCGAGGCCTGTTCGAGATAGTAGGTGCCCTGTCGCCCCTCGTCGCTCCAGACGACATCCGCCTCCGCGCCCTGCGCCTCGACGGTCGCCGTCACCTTTCGGCCGAGCGCGCTGTCGGGGAGCTTCGAAATCCACGTCGTGTCGAGGCCGAGGCGGCCGGCGTTCACCGCGACGTTGCTCTCCGCGCCCGCTGCGCGAAACTCCAGTTCGGACGCGCGTTCGAGGCGTTCCTGGCCGGGCGGGCTGAGGCGCACCATCGTCTCGCCGAACGTCACGAGATCGCTCATGTTTCGGCCGACGATGCCGCCCTAAATCAATCCGCGGGATTCCCCGCCCACTCATACCCCTGTCACTCCGGGGTGCGATCCTGGTGTCCGGGGTAGTCACGCTCGAAGCGCGCGTCGAGTTCCGCCGCGTCGATCTCGACGATCACCGGCCGGCCGTGCGGGCACGCCCACGGCTCTGCACAGTCGTCGAGCCGATCGAGTAACGCCGTCACGTCGCCCTCCGCGAGCGACGTGTTCCCCGTGATCGCGGGCTTGCACGCCATGTCGGCGAGCAGTGCGTCCGCGGCGTCGAGGACGTCGTCGCCCGCCGCGGCGCTCGTCGCAGATGCGAGCACGTCCCGGACGAGTTCGGCGTCGAGTGCCTGGCCGAACACTGCCGGGACGGCTGTCACGACCGCGTTCCGGTCATTCAGCTCGGCCTCGAAGCCTGCGTCGCGGAGCGCGGGCAGCGCTCCCTCGAAGCCCGCCGCCTCCGCCGCCGTCAGCGACACCTCGGCCGGCGTCACGAGCGCCTGCGAATCCGGTGAGCCGCCGAGCTCCTCGCACAGTGCCTCGTAGCGCACTCGCTCGTCCGCGGCGTGCTGGTCGATCAACACGAGGCCGTCGTCCGTTTCCGCGACGACGTACGTGTCGTGCAGTTGGCCGAGCACGCGCAGCGACGGGAGGCGTTCACGCTCGGGCGTATCGGGCTCTGCTGTCCCCGGGAGGCGGGCGTTACGCGTCGCACCGGTGACCGTTCCGCCCTCGTCGCTCGCCGTGCCGGTACCCCGATTGCCCGAGCGCCCTGTTCCCGACGACGGACTGTGTGGTGCCCGCGTGCTCGTCGAGTCGCCGCTCGCCGTCCCGCGCGTCGACACGGATCCTCCACGCGTCGACTCCGTCGCGCTCGCACTCCCTGCCGCGTCGTTAGGGTGCGTCGCGCCGCCACCGCTCGTCGTCTCGCCCGGCTCCGACGTGGCGCGCTCAACCTCGTCCTCGCGCTCGGGCACGATCGCGGCGTCCGTTGGCTTCGACGCCCCGCGCGGGGCACTCGTCCGCACTAACCCGTGCTCGCGGAGGGCGTCGCGCACCGCGTCCGTCGCGGCCTCGCGGACGCCGGGTTCGTCCTCGAAACGCACCTCCATTTTTCGTGGGTGTACGTTCGCGTCGACCTCGCTCGGCGGGAGTTCGACATCGAGGACGGCGAACGGGAAGCGATCGGCGGCCAGTTGCGTCCCGTAGGCCTCGACGATCGCCTCGCGGAGCAGCCGGTCGCTGACGTAGCGGCCGTTGACGTACGTCGCGAGGTAGTCGCGCGTCGAGCGCGTCGTCTCCGGGTGGCTCACGTACCCCCGAACGCAGTCGAGCGCACCCGCCGAATCGGCGTCCACGGCGATCATCGACTCGGCGACGTCGCGGCCGTAGACGGCGAGGAGGGCCGAGCGCACGTCGCCGTCGCCCGGTGTCGCGAACGTCTCTGTGTCGTCGTGCGTGAGTGACACCGCGACGTCCGGGTTTGCGAGCGCGTAGCGCGACACCGCGCGGTTGACGTGGCCGAACTCGGTGTTCTCGGCGTTTAGGAACTCCCGGCGCGCCGGCGTGTTGTAGAAGAGGTCGCGTACCGCGATCGTCGTCCCCGCCGCGCGCCCCGCAGGGCCGACCGACTCGATCTCGCCGCCGGCGACCCGCACCTCGGTTCCGCGTCCACCCTCGCGCGGTTTCGTCGTTACTGTTAGACGCGACACCGCGGCGATCGTGTGCAGCGCCTCGCCGCGGAAGCCGAGCGTTCCGACGTGCGCGAGGTCGTCGGCGTCCCGGATCTTCGACGTCGTGTGGCGCTCGACCGCTGCCTCGGCGTCCGCGCGCGTCATTCCGACGCCGTCGTCGCGCACGACGAGCTCCTCTGTTCCGTCGCCTGCCACCTCGACCTCGATCCGCGAGGCGTCCGCATCGAGGGCGTTTTCGACGAGCTCTTTCACCACCGATGCGGGCCGCTCGACGACCTCGCCGGCCGCGATCCGGTCGATCGTCGCCGCGTCGAGCTCGTGGATCTTCGTCGCCGCCTCGTCGCCCTCGCTCATGGCCGTGGATGGCCGTACGGCACCATCAATCCGGCGCTCGTCGCACTCAGTCTAGTCGATTTTGCCACTCGTTAACGCGCTGGAGCAGGTCGAGCGGCGAGGAGTTGTTTACGTCAGTGTGCCGGAGTTCGTCGAGGACGGCCTCGGTTTCGGGGTCGAGCGTCTCCTGGCTCTCGTCGCCGCCCTCGTCGGCGGCGTCCTCGCCATGCTCCTCCTCATCCGTTCGTAACTCGCCGCTTCCGAGGTCGAAGACGACCTGTTCGCTTCCCCCCGAGCCGCCACGGACGTCGACGGCCTCGTCCGCGCGGAGCTTCGCGAGCACGTCCCGCGAGCGCGACACCACGGGATCGGGGACGCCCGCGAGGTCCGCGACGTGGATGCCGTAGGAGCGATCCGCGGGGCCGTCCGCGACCGTCCGGAGGAAGGTCACGTCGCCGTCGCGCTCGTCCGCCGTCACATGGACGTTCTGTACGCCCTCCAAGCGCTCCGCGAGGTCCGTCAGTTCGTGGTAGTGCGTGGCGAACAGCGTCTTCGCGCGCACCTCGTTGTGGAGGTACTCGGTCGCGGCCCACGCGATGCTGATGCCGTCGTCGCTCGCCGTGCCGCGCCCGACCTCGTCGAGGACGACGAGCGAGTCCTCGGTCGCGGAGTGGAGGATGTTGCTCAGCTCCTGCATCTCCACCATGAACGTCGAGCGCCCCTGCGCGAGCTCGTCGAGCGCGCCGACGCGCGTGTAGACGCCGTCGACGAGCCCGATCTCGGCCGATTCAGCGGGTACGAAGCTCCCGGCCTGCGCGAGCAACACGATCAGCGCCGTCTGGCGCATGTACGTGCTCTTCCCGCTCATGTTTGGTCCGGTCACGACGAGGAACCGCCGCCCTTCGCCGAAGCGCGCGTCGTTCGGGACGAACTCCACCGTCTGCTCGACGACCGGGTGGCGACCCGCCGCGACGTCGAGCGCCCGGTCGTCGCGGAGTTCGGGGCGCGTCCAGCGGTTCGCGCTCGCGTGCTCCGCGAAGCTCGCCAGCGCGTCGAGTTCGGCGAGCGCTCGCCCCGCGTCCTGCAACAGCGACGCGTGCGAGGCGACCTCGGCGCGCAGCTCGTCGAACAGCTCGCGTTCGCGGGCCGCGCGCTCCTCCTCGAGGCGGAACAAGGCCCGCTCCTTCTCGTCGAGCTCGGCGCTCCGATAGCGCTTCGAGTTCTTCAGCGTCTTCACCTCGCGGTACGCCTCGGGGACGCGATCCGTCTGCGAGTGCCCAACCTGGAGGTAGTAGCCGTCGGTCTTGTTCCGGTCCACCGTCACCCGCGAGAGGTCGCTCTCCGCTTTGACGCGCTCCGCGAGTGTGTCGAACCACGCGACGAGATCGTCGTGCTCAGCCGCAAGCTCGTCGAGTTCGCCGTCGTAGCCGCGCGCAAAGATCCCCGTCTCGCTACCTGGATCGTCAGCGAGCGCGTCGTCCACCATCTCGCGGAGGTCGGCCGCGGCCTCGGCGTCCACCCGCGCGAGCACGTCCCCGAGGGGCGAGTCGGCGAGCGACGGCGACGACGTCACCCGTTCGCGGAGCACCGGGAGTCGTTCGAGGGTGTCGACGATGCGCTTCAGCGCCGCGGGGTCAGCGCTCCCGCTCGTCGCGCGCGCCGCGAGGCGTTCGAGGTCCGCCGCGCCATCCAGCGTCTCACGTATCGCGTCGTGTTCGAGGGCGTCGCTCGCGAGCGCGTCGACGCAGTCGTGGCGTCGTTCGAGTTCTGCGCGCCGTTGGAGCGGCCGGACGAGCCACGCTTCCAGGCGTCGCGCGCCCATCGACGTCACCGTGTGATCGAGCGTCGCCGCGAGCGAACCCGCCCGCTCGCCGCGCATCGTCTCGGTCAGCTCGAGGTTGCGCCGCGTCGTCGGGTCGAGCGCGACGTGGTCGTCCGCCCGATAGGGCTGGACGCGCGTCAGCGACGATAGCACGCCGACGCCCGTCTCCGCGACGTAGTCGAGCGCCGCCCCCGCCGCCCGCGTACCCGGCCCTTCGGGTTCGACGCCGACGGCGTCTAGCGCCCCCTCGCCGAACTGCTCGCGCACGCGGTGGGTCGCCTTGCCGGGCGCGAACGCCTCCGTCCCGTGGACGCTCAGCGTCGCGTCCGTGTCGTCGCGCACCGCGTCGCAGAAGTCGTCGTCGCCGCGCAGCGTCGGCCCCGGAAGCACTTCTTCGGGACTGAACCGCCCGAGTTCCGCGAGCGCCGTCCGTTCCTCGTCGACCTCCGTCAGCCGGAACGTTCCCGTCGTCACGTCCACCGCCGCGAGGCCGTACGTTTCGCCGTCGCGCACCACCGCGACGAGGTAGCGCGCGTCCGCACCTGTCGCCTCCAGTAGGGTACCCGGCGTCGCCGTCCGCGTGATTTCGCGCGTCGTGTCGTCCTCGCCGCGTTGCTCCGCGACCGCCACCGTGTAGCCGCGCTCGACGAGCGATTTGAGGTACGGCGTCAGCTCGCTCAGGGGGACGCCGGCCATCGGGTACGAGGAGCCGTGACTCGACTTCTCGGACATCTTCAGGTCGAGCTCGTCGGCGACGAGGCGCGCGTCGTCCGCGAAGAACTCGTAGAAGTCCCCGACCTGCATCGCGAGGATGTCCGCGTCCGACCCCTCCTTCAGGCCGAGGAACTCCTCCACGATGCCGGTCACGTCGCCCTCACCCCGTCGCGCGCGGGCGTCTCGATCATAGCGATAGGTGGCTACGCGCGAGTAAGAACGCACCGCCTCGTCACGCCCGGCGTTCTTTAAGTAGCTCTCGTCACAAGTAGTAGATACGAGCAGGGTCGCCCGGTCTTCTCGGGTGGCCGATAGTGAGTACGGAACGGTTGCTATTCGCCTTCATCGTCCGCTTCCCTCCCGTTGCGTGGCCCCGTCTCCACTCTCCCGTATCCCCCGTCTTTTCACCGTGCGCCCACGTATTCTCCCGTGATGCGCCCGCTACACGCCGCCATTCTCGCCGCGGTGCTCGTCGCCGTCGGGAGCCTCATCCTCAACGCCCTCCACGCGCCGTGGATCGCCTCGCCACTCCTCGTCGGTGTCGTGATCCTCGCCGTCGGCGTCCTCCCGAACCGCCTCGACTCGATTTAAGTGTCTTTGGTCACAAGTAATAGATACGAGCAGACCTGCCCGGTCTTCTCGGGCAGCTGATAGTGCGTGTGGAGTCGCGACCCCGTCGTGTTCCCCCACTCACGCCGTTCCGCCCGTCTCCTGATAGATGACGTGTCCGCAGGCCTTGCAGTGTGAGGCGTCGGGATCGTGCGCCGAAAGCCCGCAGTTCGGACAGGTGACGTCCACTTTCTCGCGGCGCGTCCACTCCTTGACGATCTTACTCGCCTGCTGTGGGACGAGGATGATCGCCGCGATGATCGACGCGATGGTCACCCAGCGCCCGAGCGTCGTCACCGGGAGGACATCGCCGAACCCGACCGTGGAGAGCGTCACGACAGTGTAGTAGAATGCGTCACCGAACGTCCCGACGTCGGGATTCGCGGCGTGCTCGGCACCGTAGAACAGCCCCGCGGAGACGAAGAGGATCACGAGGACGGTGATGAGTAGCTTCGCCGCGCGGAGGGCGTTGTCCGAGACCGTCCCGAAGAAGAACTCGGCGTCGCGGGTGAAGCGGTAGAACCGCAGTACGCGGACGACGCGGATCGCGCGGAGAAAGCCGATCGACGCCACCGTCGAGGCCGGGAGGACGAACACCGCGAACGTCGGGAGGATCGCCAGCAGATCGACGATCGCGTAGGGGTCGCGAATCGCCGCGAGCACGTCGTCGGCGACCGTGATCCGTGCGGCGTACTCGAGTGCGAAGACGACGGCGATAGCGAGCTCCGCACTCCAGAGAAGGGCCCGCACGTCCGCTGACAGGGTGTACGTCTGGGCGACGTAGATCGCGACGAACACGAGGTTCAACACGAACAGCGTGGCGTCGAGCGCGCGCCCCGCCGTCGTCTCGTCGTCGCGGAGGTAGAACCGAACCCGATCGCGAACGCTCGTCGTCGACCCGTCGCTGTCCATACTTCTCGTAGCGTCCGCCCTCGCCATAACGACGGTGACCACTCCCCCGCTCAGTCTTTTAAGTGTCTCTGGTCACAAGTAGTAGATACGACCGAGGTGCGACAAGCAGTGTCGCACTGTTCTTTACGTCTCAACTCGTCTAGCGACAGTCCCGTTCTCCTATCGGTCGCCGGAGGCGACCGGCCTTTTTCACCCATGTTTTTGCCGTGAGCGGTCGGCTTCGCCGACCCGAGCGGGAAAAAGATGGAGTGGGAGATACGACCGAGGTGCGACAAGCAGTGTCGCACTGTTCTTTACGTCTCAACTCGTCTAGCGACAGTCCCGTTCTCCTATCGGTCGCCGGAGGCGACCGGCCTTTTTCACCCATGTTTTTGCCGTGAGCGGTCGGCTTCGCCGACCCGAGCGGGAAAAAGATGGAGTGAGAGATACGACCGAGGTGCGACGAGCAGTGTCGCGCCGTTTCTCGCGCTCTCACCCGCTGAGCGACGCGCCCGCCCATCCCGTCTGTACGCCGTACAGCTCCTTCCCACGTTCGTAGGCGTCCCAGAGCGGGTCGCTCGTCGGTTCCCGCAGTGTCTCGCCGTCCATCGTCACGCCGCCGCCGTCGCGCACCTCGCCAATCGCGGCCGCCCTGATCCCCTCGGCGGCGAGCGCGTCGAGCACGTCGTCCACGCCGTCCGGGTGCACCGTCAGGAGTACGGTCCCCTCACTCGACGCGGTCCACGGGTCGACGTCGAAGACATCGCAGACCTCGCGGACGCCCTCACCGACGGGGAAGCGCTCGCGTTCGGCGTCGAGGCCGACGCCCGACGCCGCGGCGAGTTCGTGTAGGGCGTTGTCGACGCCGCGCTCGGTAGCGTCGTGCATCGCCGTTACCGGGCCCGCGGCCGCGGCGGTCAGCGCGTCCCGGACGGGGCTCGCCTCGCGGAAGCGTGCTTTCCCCGCCTCGATCGCCTCGGCATCGAGATCGAGTGCGTCGCCGTAGAGCACGCTCAGGAGCCCGGTCGTCTCGATTGCCGGCCCCTTCGTACAGACGAGGCGATCGCCCGGCCTCGCACCCGTCGGGACGACGAGGTCGTCGGGATCGCCGACCGCGAGCGTCGTCGCCGCGCCGACCGTCGGCCACGCACAGCCCGCGTACGCGCCCGTGTGACCGGTCGTGATCGAGACGCCGAGCTCGCGCGCTTCGCGGTCGAACACCGCCCAGAGTCGCCCGACGTAGTCCGCGCTCGCCTCCGGCGGCAGGTTCAGCGTGACGCTCAGGTGGCTCGGCGGAATCCCCGAGAGGGCGGCGTCGCTCACAACGATATGGAAGGCGAACCACGCGGCGCGCTCGACGCCGAGTTCGCGCAGCACGAAGACGGGGTCGGTCGCGAGCGCCACCACGGACTCGCCGACGTCGATCACGCCGAAATCCGCGCCGTGCGCCGGGCCGAGGCGAACGTCCGGCCGCTCGGCTCCGAGCCGCGGGTAGATGTGGTCCTCGAAGAACGCGCGCCCGACCTTCCCGGTGTCCATACGCCCACCCGCGTCCCCGCGGAGTTAGGCGCACCGCTCCCGCGTCGCTACTCCTCGGGGAGCGCGTCGCGCTCGATCGTCGTGCCCACGCCGCGGAGCGCCGAGCGGATCGGTTCGTCGGCGTTCGCGTCCGCGACGACGACCGAGGGTGCGCCACCGCGCAGCGCCTCCTCGGCGGCCATCACTTTCCGCTTCATGAACCCTTCCGCGGCCGTCTGGAGCTCGTCGTACTCCTCGGGCGTCGTCACGCGCTCGATGAGCGTCTCGGGGTCCTCGGGGTCGCGATAGACGCCGCGCGTGTCCGTGAGGAGCACGAGATCGGCGTCGAGCGCGCCCGCGACCGCTGCGGCGGAGCGATCGGCGTCGCTGTTGACCGGCGTGTAGGAGCCGTCGTCCTCGACGCCGAGCATCGGCACCGATGCGACCGGCGTATATCCGCCATCGAGGAGGCGTTCGAGGAGATCGTCGTTGACGTCCTCGATCGTCCCCGAGTGGTCGCCGCGCTTGATCTTCTTTTTGCCGTCCTCGACGACGCGGACCGCGGACTTCCGCGGGCCCGTCAGGAGGCCCCCATCGACGCCGGAGAGGCCGACCGCGTCCACGCCCTGATTCTGGAGGCCGGCGACGAGGTCCGTGTTCACGACGCCCGGCATCGCCATCTTGAACGCCTCCATCGTCGCCTCGTCCGTGAAGCGCCCGACGACGCCGCCCGGCGTCTCCACGTACTCGGGATCGATACCGAGGCGTTCGAGGGTCTCGTCGACCATCGTCGAGCCGCCGTGGACGACGATGACGTCCTCTCCCTCGTCACTCAGCGCCGCGACGTCCGCGAGCGCGCCCTCGGGGTCGACGGCCTTCGCGCCGCCGATCTTGACGACAGTCGTCATGCTGCCACCTCCGCCTTCGTTTCGGATCGGTTCTCGTCCTTGCGGATGCGTGAGTAACAGAAACCTAGGCGCATTACTCGCCCCAGTCCTCGTCGAGTTCGGGTGCGAGGTCGAGCGTGACCGGGTCTTCACCGGTCACTTCGAGCTCCGCGCCACACGTTCCACAGTCGACGATTTCGCCTGTTTCGACCGATTCAGCCAGATCCAGCTCCGCACCGCATTCGGGGCACTCCGACATACGCCGGCGTTCGCGGACCGGCTACTTAGGTTTGCGCCTCCGCGGTGGCCTGTCCCTGAACACGATCCCCGTTTACCTGAATTGAGGCGCTAAGGCTCCTTCCTCAACGAACGAGCGAAGCGAGTGAGTAGGGAGGGGATACAGCGCCGCACAGTTCCCAAACACCTTCGACGCTCGGTCCACAGGCCCACGCAATCGCAACTGTTTAGTACGTGGTTTGCATAACTTATGGTGTGGCAACGCGCAAGACCATCTCTATCCGCGACGACCAAGAGGAGTGGATTCAGGAGAACCACCTGAGCCTGTCCTCTTTCGTCCAAGAGAAGCTGGACGAATTTATCGAAGAACGCTCGTGAACTACAACTACAGGTATCGGCTCCGACCGTCCGACGCTCTCGAACAACAGTTAGCGTGGACTGTCGATACCTGTAGACAGGTCTACAACCACTTCCTTCACCGACTCAATCGAACCGACGACACCTCGGCGTATTCTGAGCAGAAACTCTTGCCGAGTCTCAAGAAATGGTGGAACGATCTGAAAAGCGTTCACTCGAAGGTACTACAAAAAGTCGTTCAGCGGTTGTACGACAATCTCTCGACGCTTCGCGGGCGCAAAGAGAACGGCTACCGCGTGGGGACGCTCAAGTGGAAGGCTCCGGGCGAGTACCGCAGTTTCACCTACAGTCAATCCGGCTTCAAGCTCAAGAACACGAGCGGTCGGACAAAACTGTGGCTCTCGAAACTCGGAGAAATCCCCATCACCTTCCACCGCGACCTGCCCGACGACGCCGAAATCAAGACCGTCACCGTCAAACAGGAACCCACCGGGAAGTGGTACGCCATCCTCGGGGTCGAGACTCCCGACGACCCACCGGAGAAACCCGAGAATCCCGAGAAGTGCGTCGGTATCGACGTAGGGATTCTCAAGTACGCACACGACACGGACGGAACCGCCGTCGAATCGCTCGACCTGTCCGACGAACGCGAGCGGTTGGAACGCGCCCAACGCGACCTCTCGCGGAAGGAACACGGTTCCTCGAATTGGAAGAAACAGCGCCGCGTCGTGGCCGAACGCCACGCCGACTTGAAGAACAAGCGACGCGACTTCCTGCACAAGCTCTCGAACCACTACGCCCGCGAGTACGACTTGGTGGCTGTCGAGGACTTGGACGCGAAGGGTTTGGTCGAACTATCGGGCAACTCGCGCAACCGGGCAGGAGCGGCGTGGGGGACGTTCCTTCGGATGCTCGAATACAAGTGCGAACACGAAGGAACGCACTTCGTCGCCGTGAATCCGCGCGGAACGACGAAAGAGTGTGCGTCCTGTGGTGTCTCGACGGAGAAGCCGCTGTGGGTGCGCGAACACTCTTGCCCCGCCTGCGGGTTTGAGGCGGACAGGGACGCGAACGCGGCGTGGAACATTCTTTCTCGCGGTATCACAAAGCGGTTAGGAGCGGGACGCTCCGAACCAACGCCTGTGGAGACTGCGCTCCCTGTGGATTCGCCTGTATCTGCAAAGCGCGTCGTGGAAACAGGAAGCCCCACCCTCAAGCGCGAGCCGTCAGGCGAGCGGTAGGGTGGGGTAGTTCACCGTCGCCGAGTCCGCGGGGCGACGCTTTTCTCCCTTGGTCGCCGAGTATGCGGTGTGCCCGGTACTCCCGACGCGCTCGTCGATCCCGCGCCCGCCGAGGCCGCCGCGTTCGTCCGCGATGCCCGCGACCGGGGGGCGTTCTGCACGCTCCTCGGGCGCTGTCACGTCACGTACGACGGCCGGACGCACTCGCACGCCGGCCCCGCCGATCGCCTCGTCGCGCTCAAACCCGACCGGACCCTCCTCGTCCACGCCGCCGACGGCCCGACGCCGCAGAACCGCCTCGCGGCCGACGCGCTCGACGTGACACACGACGACGATGGTGCGGTTCGCCTCATCGTGACCCGCAAATCACCCGATGCCGAACTCGTCGTCGTCTTCGAGCGTGTCGCCCGTGCGACGGCGATACCCGTCGAGAAACGCGATGCCGACGTCGAGGTGTCCGGAACTGAAGCCGACCTCAAGGAGCGCGTCCTCGCCGACCCCGAACTCGTCGAGGAGGGCTTCAGCGCGCTCGCAGCCGAGCGCGACACGCCCGCGGGCCCCGTCGACGTCTTCGGGCGCGACCGCGACGGCCGCCCGGTCGCCGTCGAGCTGAAGGCCGTTCGCGCCGGCCCGGACGCCGCGAGCCAGCTGGCGCGATACGTCGACGCTCTCGAACGCGACTTACACGCGGACGCGGACGTCCGGGGCATCCTGGTCGCGCCCTCCTGCACGCCGCGGACGCGTCGCGTGCTCGCTCGCGACGGCAACGAGTTCGTGAGCCTCGTGCCCGACCCGGCGCTCGACTAGTGTAACTCCCGCTGGAGTCTGTTCAGTGTCGTCAACGCCTCGATCGGCGTCATCTCCGCGAGGTTCAACGCCGCCAGTTCGTCGAGGACGTCGTCGCTCGGGTCGGCGTTCCCGCCGTCCGCGGTGGCGCTCGTGTCCGTCGTCGTGCTTTCGATCGCACCGCTGTCCACGTCCGCTGACGCGCCTGCGTCCACATCCCTGTCCACGTTCGCCGCACGCTCGGCGACGACGTCGCGTGCTCGCTCAACAACGCCGGGCGGCACGCCGGCCTGCTCGGCTACCTCGATGCCGTACGAGGCGCTCGCCGCGCCCTGCGCGACCTCGTGGACGAACGTCACGTCCTCGCCCTCGCGCGCCGCGCGGAAGTGGAGATTCCGCGCGCCGTTGAGCTCCGCGGCGACGGCCGTGAGGTCGTGGTGGTGTGTCGCGAACAGCGTGTACGCACCGACGTCATCGTGGAGGCGCTCGGTGACGGCCTGCGCGATCGCATAGCCGTCCGCGGTGCTCGTCCCGCGCCCGACCTCGTCGAGGACGACGAGCGAGTTCTTCGTCGCGTCGCGCAGGATGTCCGCGAGCTCGGTCATCTCGACCATGAACGTCGAGCGCCCGCCCGCGATGTCGTCGCTCGCGCCGACGCGCGTGAACACCCGATCGACGAGCGGCACGCGCGCCGAGCGCGCGGGCACGAAACTCCCGAGCTGCGCGAGCACGGCGACGAGCGCCGCCTGGCGCATGTAGGTACTCTTCCCACTCATGTTCGGCCCCGTCACGACCGCGAGCGGCGTTTCGCGGGTGAGCGAGAGGTCGTTCGGCACGAACGATTCCTCGGTGCGTTCGACGACCGGATGCCGGCCGCCCTCGATCTCGAAGCCGTCGGCCCCCACCTCCGGCCGGCAGTAGTCGTACTGGGCCGCGACGGCGGCGAGCGAGCAGAGCGCGTCCACCGTCGCAAGCGCGTCCGCGACACGCTGGACGCGTTCGGCGGCCTCACCGACCTCCCGGCGGACTTCCCTGAACAACTCGAGCTCGCGGTCGTCCGCGCGCGCCGACGCGTTCATGATCTCCTCCTCGCGCTCCCGCAGTTCGGGCGTGACGAAGCGCTCCGAGTTCTTCAGCGTCTGCCGGCGCTCGTAGTTCTCGGGGACCGCATCGAGGTTCGGGTTCGTCACCTCGATGTAATAGCCGTGAACGGAGTTGTGTCCGACCTTCAGCGAATCGACGCCGGTGCGTTCGCGTTCTGCTTCTTCCAGGTCGTCGATCCACTGCTCGCCCGCGCGGCGCGTTCCGCGTAGCTCGTCGAGCGTCTCGTCGTAGCCGTCCGCGATGATGCCGCCCTCCGTCAGTTCGCGCTCGGGGTTCTCGCGAATCGCGTTTCTGATGAGTTCGCGGACGTCGTCGAGGCCGTCGAGGCGTTCGCGCAAGTCGCAGAGATGCTCGCTCTCGGCGTCCGATAGCTCGTCTTCGATATCGGGCACGACGTCGAGCGTCGCCTTCAGCGAGCGGAGATCGCGGGCGTCCGCGCGGTGGCGCGACACCTTCGAGATGAGTCGCTCGAGGTCGTAGACGTCCCTGAGGTCGGTCTGGAGCGCGTCGCGAGAGAGGGGATCGGAGACGAGTTCGCCGACGGCGTCGTGGCGCGCTTCGATCCGGTCGGCGTCGACGAGCGGGCGACGGAGCCAGTCCTTCAGCCGTCGGCCGCCGAGCGCGCACGCCGTCTCGTCGAGAACGTCCACGAGTGCCGTGCCCTCGCTCCCGTGGACGCTCCGGCGCTCGAAGAGCTCGAGCGAGCGCAGCGCCACGCCGTCGAGCACCATGTACTCGCGGGGGTCGTAGCGCGTCAGGTGCGTGAGGTAGTCGAGGCGGTCGTGGTCGCCTTCGCCGCCGCGCGTGTACTCGGCGTACGCGAGTAGCGCCCCGCAGGCCCGCACTTCGGCGTCGCCGCCGAGATGGGCGTCCGGTGATCCAAAGTAGTCCGCGACGCGCCCGTGTGCCGCGTCGTGCGCGAACGCCTCGGGCTCGTACGCCGTGACCATGCAGTCGTCCGCGAAGGCCGCAGCGTCGGCGTCCGGCCCGACGATGGCCTCCGCAGGGTCGAATCGCGCGATCTCGTCGCGCACGGTCGCCGCGGCGTCCGGTCCTGTCGCTACGAAGTCGCCCGTCGAGACGTCGAGGAAGGCGAGCCCGTAGCCCTCCGCCCCGCGCGCCAGCGAGGCGACGAAGTTGTTGTCGTCCGAGCGCAGGAGCTCGGACTCGGTGAGCGTCCCCGGCGTCACGACGCGTGTCACCGAGCGCTCGACGATGCCGCTGGCCTCGTCCGGGTCCTCGACCTGATCGGCGACCGCGACGCGATAGCCCGCCTCCAGGAGGCCCTCGATGTACGAGGCGGCGCTGTCGATCGGGATGCCCGCCATCGGGTAGCTCCCGGTCGAGTCCTCGCGCTTCGTCAGCGTGATCTCCAAGATCCGCGCCGCTGTCTCCGCCGCCTCGCAGAAGAGTTCGTAGAAATCCCCGACCTGGAAGAGCACGAGCGAATCGTCGTACTCCGCACAGAGGTCGTGGTACTGGGCCATCATCGGCGTCAGCTCCTCGCGGTGTTCGGCCATCGCCGCCGGCGGTCCCAGTGCCGCGTCCATACCCGTGTTTCAGCGCGCCGTCGCGGAAATACCCGTCGTCACTCGGCGTCGACGTGTGGAGATCGCTCGCCCGCTTCGACCCCTCACTGACGACTGGCCGGCCGCAACACCTACCCACCGTACCCCAGTGTACTCGTGTATGGCTGGTGACGTCCGCGATCAGGTTCGCGACGCGCTTGCTACGCAGCTCGCGGCGCGCGACCCCGCGCCATTCGACGCGCTTCCCGAGGCCGACGCCCTCCTCGAGCGCTTCGACTTCGCGGACGACCCCGACCCCGCGATCGACGGCTACTGGGTGAACGAGCCGTACGCGCGGGTCGACCTCCGGCGGGACGCCGAGAGCGGCGAGATACGGTATCACGTCCTCGAACCGACGCGCTCCGACTTCGTCTCCTACGTCGCCGAGGACCTCCGCGACGTCGCCCGCCGCGTCCTCCTCGACGAGGAGTTCGAGAACGACGACGCGGGGCGCGCGGCCTTCGCCGATCGGCTCGACGAGGTCATCGCCCGACACGCATCGAGCGCCCCGCCCGCGGACCGCTGGATCGTTCGCTACTACCTCCGCCGGGATTTCCTCGGCTACGGGCGTCTCGATCCCTTCATGTCGGACCCCGCGGTCGAGGACGTCTCCTGTGACGGTGCGGACGTTCCCGTCTACGCCTACCACCGCGACCACGGCCACCTCGCATCGAATCGCGCGTGGGCGGCCGACGTCGTGGACTCGCTCGCCATCAAACTCGCCCAACGCGCCGGCCGGCATCTCTCGGCCGCGAGCCCACTGCTCACCACGACGCTCCCCGACGGGTCGCGCCTTCAAGCGACGCTGGGTGGCGACGTCGCCGCGCGCGGGTCGAACTTCACCGTCCGGAAGTTCCGTGAGAAGCCGTTCACGCCGCCGGAGCTCGCCGCGCTCGGGACGTTCGACGCGCGACAGCTCGCCTACCTCTGGCTCGCCGTCGCGCACAACCGCTCCGTGCTCTACGTCGGACCGACGGGCTCGGGGAAGACGACGTCGATGAACGCGTGCGCGTTCTTCGTCCCGCCCGGCCACAAGGTCGTCAGCATCGAGGAGACCAGAGAGGTGAACCTCCCGCACGACAACTGGATCGCGGAGGTCACGCGGACCGCCGAGGACAGCGAGGATCGCCGCGCAGTGAGCAGCTATCGCCTCCTCAGCGAGGCACTCCACCAGCGCCCCGACCACATCATCGTCGGCGAACTCCGCGTTGATCCCGACGTCGTTCGCTCGTTCTTCCAGGCCCTCGGCACCGGCCACGAGGGGTTCACGACCTTCCACGCGGAGTCGAGCACCGACGCAATCAGACGCCTCACGCACAACCCACTCGATGTCCCGCCCGATCTGCTCGCGGACCTCGACGTCATCGTCACCCAGCGCATCGTCGACGAACCCGACGGCGTCGCGCGGCGCTGCTGGCAGATCTCCGAGGTCACGCCACGCGACGACAGCGATCGACCGGACGTTCGCGACGTCTTCCACTACGACGCTGAGACACAGGGGTTCGAGCAGCGCAACCCCGCACAGGTGCCGCGCGAGATCGCCGTCGATCGTGGCTGGAGCGGCGAGCGCCTCCGTACCGAACTTGACCGCCGCCAGCGCGTCATCGCCGCCCTCGCCGAACGCGAAACCTTCGACTACGAGACGGTGGCCCAGCGCATCTTCGCCTTCGCCCGCGATCCCGAGCGAGCTCTCGCGGACCTCGACGTGGATGACGACAACGTTCAGCAACCGGTGCGAGTGAGCGATGCGTGACGGCGACGATTCGGCTGAGCGCGACGTCGATGGGGCGTCCGAAAGTGACGCTGCTGGGCCGGTCGAGAGCGACGTCAACGGACCGACCGGAAGCGATGGCGACGGGCACAGCCAGCGCGATGTCGACGGACGTGCCCGGGCTGTCGACGGCCGCGTCCGGACGTTCGTCCACGCACATCCGGAGCGCTTTGCGCCGCTCGACGACCTGTTGGCGGGTGCGCACGTCCCCGAGACCGTCGATGGCTACGTCGCCCGTCTCGTCCGTCGCGTCGTCCTTGGTGCCGGCGTCGGCCTCTGTCTCGGCGTGCTCGTCGCCATCGTCGCGCCCGTTTCGGCCTTCGTCGGGACGCTCTGTGTCCTGATCGGTGGCCTCCTCGGTGCCGTCGCGGTCGGTGGTGGCTCACTCGGCCGGCTCGTCCAGCGGCGTGCCCGGCGTGCGCGCGCCATCGACGGCGCACTCCCGCACGCCACGCTCTTCTGCTACACGCTCGTCCACGGCGGCACCGACCTCTACGGGGCATTCGACAGGCTCGCGGACGAGACGGAGGCCTACGGGCCGCTCGCGGAGGAGGTACGCCTCGCCATCCGCGACGCCCGTCGCTTCGACGCCGACGTCTTCGAGGCGCTGAGCGACGCCCGCGAGCGCACCCCGAGTGACGACTTCGCCGTTCTGCTCGACGAACTCACGAGCGTCCTCGAGACGGGTGGGGATATCGAGTCGTTCCTCGCGGACGCCGTCGTGGACCAGCGGGAGCGCGCCGAACACAGACAGGAGCGCGTCCTCGACGACCTGGAGACGATCGCGGAGGCCTACATCGTCGTCGCGCTCGCCGGCCCCGCCTTCCTCTTCGTCGTCGTGCTCGTCGCGAGCTTCACCGCTCCCGGCCTCCTCCGCGCGCTCGCCGTGATCACCTACGTCGGCCTCCCGCTCGTCCTGCTCGCGTTCTACCTCGTCTTCAAGCGACTCCTCGCCCGGACGCGCCGCCGGGCCGCCGCGCCGGTCGCGCGGGCGACTGGGACGGGGGCGACCGATCCGTCCGACATCGACGACGGCCCCATCGACGACTACCGCCGGGAGCGCGAGCGTACCGCGTGGCGCGAGCGACTCGCGGCCCCGCTCCGCGCCGTCCGCCAGCGGCCGCCGCTCGTCGCGCTCGTCAGTACCCCGATCGGCATCCTTCTCGGCGTCGCGATGTTCCTCGCCGGACTCGTCCCGCACACGCTGGACGCGATGGCCGCATCGCCCGTCGTCTCGACGACCGGCCTCCTCGTCGCGCCGTTCCTCGTCGCGACGGCACCGTTCGCCGTTCTGCACGTCCACGAACGCCACCGTCGTCGCGACCTCCGCGCACGGTTCCCGGACGCGCTCCGGGTCGCGGCGGACGCCGCGAGCAACGGCGTCCCGCTCGCGGACGCGATCTCCCTCGTCGCCGAGCGAACGTCCGGGGCGCTCGCCACCGAACTCGGCCGCGTGCGCCGCGACGTCGCGTGGACGGACGAGTTCGACCACGCGCTCCGGTCGTTCGCCGATCGGCTCCGCGTCCCGGACGTCACGCGCGCAGTCGGGCTCACCGTCGTCGCAGTCCGTACGACCGACGATGTCGGACCCGTCATCGAGGCGGTTGCGGACGACCTCGGCACCCGCCACGAACGCGAAGCCGACCGCCGACGCGTCCTCGGCGTCTACGCTGGTATCGTCGTCATCGGCGTCCTCGTCTACGTCGGGATGCTCGCCGCCTTCGAGATCGTCTTCCTCCCGGCGATCAGCGACGCCGCCCAGTCCGCCGGGACCCTCTCGCGGAACGCCGCGACGCCCCTCAACCTCAGTGCGGTGTCGATCGAGACGTACCGGACGCTCTTCTACCACTCCGCGCTCGTGCAGGCCGCGGGGAACGGCCTCGTGGTCGGCGCGCTCGTTGGTGGACGGCTTCGGGATGGGATCGCCTACGCCGTCCCGCTCGTCGCAACCGTCGCCGCGGCCTTCCTCGCGATCACGTTCCTGTTCTAGCTGCCGGGTGCGTGGCTCTCTTGCGTCCACGTCGCGTATCGGGGATGTGACCGAGACCATCACCGTCTTTTCCGATTACGTCTGCCCGTTTTGCTACCTCGGGCGACGGTCGCTCGCCGAGTACCAGGAGTCGCGCGAGGACCCCCTCGAAATCGACTGGCACCCCTTCGACCTCCGGTCGAACCAGCGCGATGATGAGGGTGAGGTCGTCCGGGAGAGTGGCCACGACGACGACTATTACGAGCAGGCCCGCGAGAACGTCGAGCGCCTCCGCGAGGAGTACGACGCCGACGAGATGGCTTCGTCGTTCGCGAGCGACGACGTCGACTCCCTCGACGCACAGATCGCCTCCTACTACGTGAAGGAGCACGACGACTACGAGACGTGGCTCGACTTCGATCGCGCGCTCTTCACGGCGCTCTGGGAGGAGGAGCGCGACATCGGCGACGTCGACGTGCTCGCCGAGATCGCCGACGAGGTCGGCGTCGATCCCGACGAGGTCCGCGACGCGGTGACGGACGAGGACCTGCGCGAGACGGTGCACGCGAAGTTCCAGGAGGCCCACCAGCAGGGCGTGACCGGCGTTCCGACGTTCGCCTATGAGGGGTACGCGGCGCGCGGTGCGGTCCCGCCCGAGCAGCTCCGCCGGCTCGTGGAAGGAGAGTAGCGACCTGACAGGGCGGTCTCCGATCGCTAACGGCCCTCATTCGTCCCACTCGGTACGTCCTGTCGCCGGGAGAACAACGGATTCCGGGAACGGATAGTTGGATAATACTAATTTTTCTTTGCTCTATGGGACTGAACAAGCACCACACGGAGAAAAATACGTTCCGTGACGCAAGGGATCGGTATGCTTATGGCCATAACGCGTGATGGATCGAACACACACCGATGACCTGGTCAAATCAAGAGTGGTGGCCGGACCTGCTGCGACTGGACATCCTCGACGACAACGCCGCGGAGCTCAACCCGTACGGCGAGGAGTTCGACTACGCCGAGGAGTTCCAGAAACTCGACCTCGACGAAGTGAAGGCGGACATCGAGGACGTCATGACGGACTCGCAGGAGTGGTGGCCGGCCGACTACGGGACCTACGGACCGCTGTTCATCCGGATGGCCTGGCACAGCGCCGGCACGTATCGCACCCTCGACGGCCGCGCCGGCGCGGCCGGTGCCCGCCAGCGCCTCCCGCCGGAGAGTAGCTGGCCGGACAACGTTAACCTCGACAAGGCTCGCCGCGTGCTCCAGCCGGTCAAGCTGAAGTACGGCCGCAAGCTCTCGTGGGGCGACCTCATCGTGCTCGCCGGGAACGTCGCCCTCGAATCGATGGGCTTCGAGACGTACGGCTTCGGCGGCGGCCGCGAGGACGCCTACAAGTCCAACGAGGCCGTCGAGTGGGGTCCCGAGACCGAGTGGGAGACGACCGACCCCGAGCGCTTCGAGGACGAGGAGGTCGGGAACCTCAAGGACCCGCTCGCGAACACCGTGATGGGCCTCATCTACGTGAACCCCGAAGGCCCGTACGGCGAGCCGGACCTCGAGGGCTCCGCGAAGAACATCCGCGAGGAGTTCGACCGCATGGCGATGGACGACGAGGAGACCGTCGCGCTCATCGCCGGCGGCCACACCTTCGGGAAGGTCCACGGTGCCGACGATGAGACGGAGGTCGGCCCCGAGCCCGAGGCCGCTCCCATGGATCAGCAGGGCCTCGGCTGGGACCACGACTTCGAGAAGGCCGGCATGATCACCAGCGGCATCGAGGGCCCGTGGAACGACACGCCGACCATGTGGGACTCCGGATACGTCGACAACCTCCTCGAGTACGAGTGGGAGCCCCACAAGGGCCCCGGCGGTGCGTGGCAGTGGCGGCCCGCCAGCGAGGAGGAGCGCGCGAACATCGAGAAAGCGCCGGACGCGCAGAACTTCGACGAGTCCGAGGAGCCGATGATGCTGACGACGGACGTCGCGCTGAAGCACGACGAGGACTACCGCGAGGTCCTCGAGACGTTCAAGGAGGACCCCCGCAAGTTCCAGCAGGCGTTCGCGCGTGCGTGGTACAAGCTCATCCACCGCGACATGGGCCCGAAGCAGCGCCTCCTCGGTCCCGAGGTCCCGGACGAGGAGTTCGTCTGGCAGGACCCGATCCCGGACGCCGACTACGAACTCGTCGGCGCGGACGAGACCGCCGAGCTCGAGGACGCCATTCTCGACTCGGACCTCTCGCGCACCCAGCGCGTGAAGACCGCGTGGGCCTCCGCGTCCACGTACCGCGACAGCGACAAGCGCGGCGGCGCGAACGGTGCGCGCGTCCGCCTCGCCCCCCAGAAGAACTGGGAGGTCAACGAGCCCGCGAAGCTCGCCGACGCCCTCGACACCTACGAGGA
The DNA here is from genome assembly GCF_039520965.1 of Halarchaeum salinum. Classification (NCBI taxonomy): domain Archaea; kingdom Methanobacteriati; phylum Methanobacteriota; class Halobacteria; order Halobacteriales; family Halobacteriaceae; genus Halarchaeum; species Halarchaeum salinum. Next base: position 161,101 of record NZ_BAAABL010000021.1, on the reverse strand, counting down.
CATCCAGGCGGAGTTCAACGACTCGCGCGACGACGACGTGCGCGTCTCGCTCGCCGACCTCATCGTCCTCGGCGGCAACGTCGCCGTCGAGCAGGCGGCGGCGGACGCCGGCCACGACGTCGACGTCCCCTTCGAGCCGGGTCGCACGGACGCCAGCGCCGAGCAGACGGACGCCGACTCCTTCGAGCCGCTGAAGCCGAAGGCGGACGGCTTCCGGAACTATCTCGGCGAGGGTGACTACAACGACCTCTACGACTCCCTCGAGGAGCGAATGGTCGACAAGGCGGAGCTCCTGAACCTCTCCGTGACCGAGATGACCGCGCTCGTCGGCGGGCTGCGCGCGCTCGGCGCGACCTACGGGGACACCGACCGCGGCGTCCTCACCGACGACCCCGGGACGCTGAACAACGACTTCTTCGTGAACCTGCTCGACATGGACTACGAGTGGGAGCCGCTCTCCGAGGACGAGGAGGTCTTCGAGGTTCGCGATCGCGCCACCGGCGAGCAGGAGTGGGAGGCCACCCGCTTCGACCTCGTCTTCGGCTCGAACTCCCGCCTCCGCGCCCACGCGGACGTCTACGCGGCCGACGACGGCGAGGAGAAGCTCGTCGAGGACTTCATCGCCGCGTGGAGTGCGGTCATGCAGGCCGACCGCTTCGATCTCGAATAGACGCCACCCACCGGGTCGACACACCGACCATCCGTTCGAGTCGGTCACCTTGACCGACTCGTTCCCTCTCCCCCTGCGATTTCCGCCGCTGACCCGCGACAACGTTTTTCAGTCTCCCGACGATACTGTCGCCCCGCATCGGTCATGACGGACTCCCGGCTCGATCGCGTCGAGGCGGTGCTCGAAACCGCCATCAGACGCGCCGGCGTCGGCCGGCTCTGTCCGCCGACACACGCCGTGCGCGCGGCCGAGTTCGGGGCTGTCGGGCTCTCCGGGGCGTTCTTGAACGTCGTGCTCCTCTTCGCCCTCCTCGGCGACGTCCCCTACGTCGTCTCGGGGTTCGTCGCCTTCTTCGGTGCCGCCGCGTGGACGTTCGCGCTCAACAGCCGCTACACCTTCGAGACGACCGATCGGCTCGGACGGCGCTTCGTCCGCTATCTCGGGGTCTGCACGTTCGGGTACGTCATCTACACGGCCGTCCTGACGGCCGGCCTCCGGTGGCTCACCCTCCCCTACTGGCTCGCCTCGCTCTCCGCGGTCACCGGCGGCGGGCTGTGTAACTATCTCGGGAGCGAGTGGTACGCCCTCGCGTCGTAGGGGAACGGTTTTTCGCCCCGCGAGCCACGGAGTTCGTATGGAACTCCAGGACTACTGGGGGGTCGGCCCGAAGACCGCCGCGCTTCTCGAGGACGCGCTCGGCGAGACGGCCGCGATCCGCGCCATCGAGTCCGCGGACGTCGGCGCGCTCGTCGACGCGGGCGTCCCTGCGGGGCGCGCCACCCGGATCCTCCGACGCGCGAGCGACGACGGCGATGCGGACGTCTTCGCGACCGACGACGCCCGCGACGTCTACAACCGCGTGCTCGACGCCGCGACCGCGTACGCCCTCACCGACCGCGCACGCGACCGCATCCGCGTCCTCGCGCCGCTCGCGGACGCCGACGCCGCCGAACGACGTCTCGATGAAGTGGAGGCGGCGATCGGGACGTGGCGTGATTTGAACGACGCCGACCGCGACGCGGCCGTTGCCGCCTTCGAGGAGCACGAGAGCCGCGAGGCGGGCGAGCGGGCAGCCGTCGAAACCGCACTCGCGCTCATCGACGCTGGTCTTACCTCCGGCATCTTCGCCCCGTTCGCTGAACTCGACGCCGACTCCCTGCGTGACGCCGCGGCCGCGCTCCGCTACCGCGACGACGACACGGGCGTCAGCGAGGGGTACGACGATCGTCTCGACACGTTACGCGCACAGGCCGACGCTATCGAGCATCTCGCCACCGACGCGGTCGCGGTCCTCGACGACGTCCGCTCGGGCACCCTGCACGGCCCCGACGCGTTCCGCGAGGCGGTCGTTGAACACGTCACCGACGCGACGGGCGTCGAGGCTGCTGCCGTCCGAGAGCACGCTGCGAGCGACGCCACGGACGCCGCGGACTTCGTGAGTACGACGCTGCGCTCGCTCGCCGATGCACGTCGCGAGGCCGCCGCCGAGCGTGAGGCGAGCGTCCGCGAGGACCTCGACGCCGCCGTCGCCGAGGCCAAAGCCGATGTCGAAGCGGCCGCCGATGCCGTGCCTGACGCCGCCTTCGCCTGCTCGCTCGCGCGTTTCGCCATCGCCTACGACCTGACGCGACCCGAGTACACCGCGGACGCGGCGCTCGCTGTCGTCGGCGCGCGTAGCCTCGACCTCCGCAGCGAGGGCGTCTCGGTCCAGCCCGTGACGTATGCCCTCGGCGATCACGATTTCGCCGGGCCGCCGTCGGGCGACCGCGTGAGCGTCCTCACGGGTGCGAACTCCGGTGGGAAGACGACCCTCCTCGAGACGCTCGCGGAGGTGGCGACGCTCGCCTCGCTCGGGCTGCCGGTGCCCGCCGAACGCGCTCTCGTCGGCGACTTCGACCGCCTCGTCTTCCACCGCCGTCACGCGAGCTTCAACGCCGGCGTGTTGGAGACGACGCTGCGCTCCGTCGTCCCGCCGCTCGCCGCGGACGGCCGGACGCTCATGCTCGTCGACGAGTTCGAGGCCATCACCGAACCCGGGAGCGCCGCCGACCTGCTCCACGGGCTCGTCTCACTCACCGCCGACCGCGACGCCCTCGGCGTCTACGTCACTCACCTCGCGGACGACCTCGATCCGCTCCCCGGCGTCGCGCGCATCGACGGCATCTTCGCCGAAGGGCTTGCCGGCGACCTCGCACTCGAAGTCGACTACCAGCCACGCTTCGGTGTCGTCGGGCGCAGCACCCCGGAGTTCATCGTCGAGCGCCTCGTCGCGAACGCGGTCGACGACGAACGCGAGGCGTTCGCGACGCTCCGCGACGCGGTCGACGAACGGCCCGTGACGGACGGCGACGACGCGTAGCGGTCGCTGCTCGATCGGGAAAACGAAAGAAACCGCCGCGTTACTTCTTGCGCTGCGTCCCGCCGCTCTTCGAGGGACGGGTCTTCTCGGTGCCCTTCCCGCGCTTGCGGAGGCCGCGACCCTTGCGGCCGGCGGAGGTGAGTCCGCGGAACGCGCGGTTCTTCTGGCTGTTGTTCGCGATCCAGCCGAGATCGTCGTCGTTCTGGATGGCGGGGTGCTCCGGGTCGAGGAGAATGACTTCGAACCACTTCTGCGAGCCGTCCTCACCTACCCAGTAGGAGTTGAGCACGCGGAGGTTGCGGTATTTCCGGGAGGCGCGCTCCTCGGAGATGCGCTGGAGGTTCTTCGCACGGCCGATGCGGTTGACGCCCTGGCGCTTCGAGCGGCGACCGGCCTTGTGGCGCTGCTGGCGCGCCGTCCCCTTGCGGAGGGCGATGCGGGCGACGACGACGCCCTGCTTCGCCTTGTAGCCGAGTTCGCGCGCCTTGTCGAGACGCGTCGGGTGCTCGACGCGCTCGATTGCGCCCTGCTCGCGCCATTCCTGCTTGCGCTGCCACTGCAACTCGGCGAGTTTGCCCTCGCCGGGCTGCTTCCACGCGTCCTTGATGTGGGAGTAGAAGCTTCGTGCCATAGTGTGTCCGCGGGCGCTTGCGATTCAGTGCGCGAGGCGCACCACATTTCGTCCCGTCGCGACGACGCCGCGGCGGGTGCCCGTCGGGCCCGCACCGACGAGTTGGTTGCTCTACCGGCGTGGCGACGTTAAGGCCTTCGGAACCGGACGCGGTGTCCACCGATCGCCGGCGCGAATGCCGTCGCTCGTGACGACGAAACGCAGGGGAAGGAGAGCGCACAGCGGGGACCGGGTCGTCAGTCGGGTGACCCGGGGAGGCCGCGGAGCCGCCCGAGCGCCGCTGTGCTCACGCGCTCCGCGACGGCGATGATACTGCAACGCGCCGTCGTCCATGTGTATGCCACGAACGAGCCTCCACCCGATCCATTAGGGCCCGGCCATAAAGCGATTGTTCGAGATCGTACCGGAGTTCGGCCCAATTCGGGCACACATTCGACCAGGATGCCCCGCGCTACGCCGGGTAGTCCCGGACCGTGGTGAACGCATCGTCCGCGACGGCGTCCGCGATCGCGTCGTCGTCCGTCTCGGGCATCGGGTTCGGGTATTTGCGCCGGACGTAGGAGACGATGTTGCGGACGTCCCGCTCGAGGAACTCGCGGGCGTTCTCGTGGTCCGTCTCGACTGCCTGTGGCCAATCGAAGAGCACGATGCCGTCCTCGCGGATGAAGACGTTGTACTCGCTGATGTCCGCGTGGACGTACCCCTCGCGGTAGGCCGTCGCGACCTCCTCGAGGATCAAGTCGAGGACGCCGACGACCTGCTCGTCTTCGAGTTTCGCGCGGTTGAGCTCGACGCCGTCGATCTTCTCCATCACGATCGCGTGGCGGTTCTGGTCGATCGGGCGCGGCACGCTCACGTCCGGGTAGAGCGTGTGGAGCGCGTCGTGCTCGCGCTCGGCGGCCTTTCTCGCGGTGTAGAACCACGAGACGTGGTCGTTGTCACTCGTGTAGTCGCGCTCCTTTTGGACCTCGCGGAAGTTCGTGTACCCCTCGCGGTGGAACTTGAGGGCGAGGGGCTTGTACGACTCCACCTCGAAGACGTCGCTCTCCTTGCCGACGCCGAGCGGCGCGCCGAAGCCCGAGACGGTCTCACGTTCGGCGAACGCCTTCAGCGCGAGGACGTCGTACCCCTCGAAGGTGAGCCGGAACCCCTCGTACTGGATGGTCTGACGCTCGACCAACCCGCGGTCCTCGACGCGGTCGAGGCGGTAGTCGACTTCTTCGGCGGTGAGGCGCGCGAACTCCGGGAGCTTCTCGCGCGCGACCCACTCGGAGAAGCGCATCCCGTGTTCGACCCCGGAGAGGAGGTTGAAATCCTCCTGCTCGAGGGCTGCGACGTCCTCGGCGACGTTCCGTACCATCTACCGAGACGTTGGTCGGCGCGCGATAAAAGCCCCGCGACACCCCGAGGCGTCGGCCGTCGCGGCTCGCCCGTCAGCTCGTGCCGTAGCGATCGATGTATCGCGAGGTCTGCTCGGCGAGGCGTTCGAGCACCTGCGTATCCGTCTCGTCGAACCCGTCGCCGCCGTCGTCCGCGACGCAGAGCATCCCGATGCGCTCGCCGCCCGCGACGAGCGGCGCGCCCGCGTAGAAGTCGAGGTCTGCCGTGACGGTCCCTCCCCGATCGGAGGTCGCGAGGTCGTCGACGACGAACGCACCGTCGTCGGTGATCCCGTGCGCGCAGACGGCACGCCCGCGCTCGCGATCCGAGAGGTCGACGCCCTTCCCGGTGAGAAACGTCTCGTGTCGCTCCTCGACCAGCCCGATGAACCCCGCGCGGGCGTCGACGCATTCGCGCGCCGTCGTCGTCATCCCGCGGAGGTGTGCGCGGAGCGTCGGGTCGTCGAAATCGGTGTCGGCGAGCGCGTCGAGGCGCGCGAACTCGCCCGCTGGGACGGGGAAGTCGTCCCACCCGTCGTTGACGGCGCGCCGGAGCGTCCGGGCGGTCGTCGCGGCGTCGGCGCTCGCGTCGGACACGACGCAGACCGCGTCGCTCGCGCGGATCACGCCCCCGAGCGCCTCGCTCCGGGCGACGGCCGCGTCGGCGAGTATCGCGTCCGCGTCCGCCGCCGCATCTGGTGCGGCGTCGATCGTGCTGTGCGTCATCGAGATTCCGTCGGTCTCCCCCACGGTGGGACCGTCACAAGCCGTCGTGTCGACCGACACGCGGACGACCGAGAGCTCCCCCACGTCGCTCATAGTCACAGACGAGAGCGCATTCCATGATAACCTGTCGGCCTGGCGGTCAGTCCCCCGCCCTGTGAATACCACTAGTTATATTGTGTAGTAGGATTATTCTCCAGGTACATCATGACGAACGACGAGATCCGCACGACGCACATCGGTAGCCTTCCCCGACCGCCCGAGCTCCTCGAACTCCTGACGGCGAAACAGGAGGGTGAGGAGGTCGACGAGGACGAGTGGGAGCGCGCGACGACCGACGCGACGCACGACGTCGTCGAGCGCCAGGTCGATGTCGGCCTCGACTCGATCAACAACGGCGAGCAGTCCCGCGTCTCGTTCAACTGGTACGTCCAGAACCGACTCAGCGGGATCGACGGCACGCGCGAGACGGAGCTCTGGGCGGACCTGCAGGAGTATCCGGAGTACGCCGACGAGACGTTCAAGACGGACGTCATCGACCTCTCGGAGCAGCCGGTCGTCGTCGACGAAATCGAGTACACGGGCTACGAGGAGGCCGAGACCGAGATCGACGAGTTCCAGGCCGTCCTCGACGACCTCGATGTCGACGTCGCGGACACCTTCATGACCTCCGCGTCGCCGAGCGTCGTCACGGCTACGCACGTTAACGATTACTACGACGAGTACGACGACTACCTCGCGGACGTCGCCGACGCGATGCAGGAGGAGTACGAACTGATCGCGGACGCGGGCTTCACCCTCCAGATCGATGCCCCCGAACTGCTCACCGCCGGGCAGACGGAAGCGTTCGCCGACGCACCGCTGTCGGAGATCAAGCAGGCGACGCGCCGCCACGTCGAGGCGCTCAACGACGCCCTCGAGAACGTCCCCGCCGAGCAGGTGCGACTCCACACCTGCTGGGGGAGCTACGAAGGGCCCGGCCACCTCGACATCGACCTCGTCGACATGCTGCCGGTCATCTACGAGGCGGACATCTCGGGCCTCAGCGTCGAGCAGGCGAACCCGCGCCACCAGCACGAGTATCGCGCGTTCGCGGAGGAGCCCCTGCCCGACGACTGGACGCTCATCCCCGGTGTCGTCGACGTGAAGACGAACATCATCGACCATCCGGAGACGATCGCGGATCGCATCGAGCGCGTCGCGAACGCCGCCCCCGACGACACCGAGATCGTCGCCGCACCGGACTGTGGCTTCGGCACACAGGCCGGCCTCGGCATGGTGAGCCCCGAGATCGCGTGGGCGAAACTCGAAGCGCTCGTCGAGGGCGCGGAGATCGCGACCAAGCGGCTCTCCTGAACTCGAACACGGTTTTTCGCCGTGCCGTCCGTGCGGGATGCAGAACCGGGACAGCCCGCCGTCGAGGCGCTCGCGCTACGCGTCGTCGGCGGTGTACTGGTCGTAGAGGACGCTCCCGAGGCCCGACGCATCGCGCACTTCCGTACTCTCGTCGCGCGCCGCCGTCCCGCCGACGACGCCCGCGTCTTCCATCTCGCTGACGCGCTGCTCGATCTCCGCCTGGACGTCGCTCAGCAGTTCGTCCGGGACGTCCGTGATGTCCTCGGGCCCATCGAGTGACTCCTCGCGGACGACGTGCCACTCGCGAACCGTTGGGTCGTAGTCGACGGCGCGGAGCCCGCTCTTCGTGACGAACACGATCGCGGTGATGAGCTGTGTCTCGCGTTCCGGGTAGTGGAAGGCGTTCACGGGGCGGACGTCGACGAACCGACCGGAGGCCGAGAGCGCCATCACCTCGTCGTGCGAGAGCGGGCGCGCCGGCAGCGAGTCGAAGGCCATACGTCCACATGCGCCTCGACGCTCAAGCGTCGTTCGAAAGCCGCCGCGACGGAGGCGAAGGTTCAAGCGGCTTCCGTGCGCCCGACGCCACATGAGCAGTCCGCTCGACACCACGGTCCGCGTCGGCGAGATCCGCGCCGCCGAACGTTTCGAGGCCGCCCGCAAACCCGAACTCTTCAAACTGGAGATCGACCTCGGCGACGAAGTCGTCACCTCCGCCGCACAGCTCGGCTACAATCACGATCCCGAGGCGGTCGTCGGCCGACAGGTGCTCTGTGCGACCGATCTCGGGACCGTGAACATCGCGGGCTTCGAGTCCGAGGCGCTCACGCTCGGCGTCCCGGACGATGAGGGGAATCCGGTGCTCGTCGCACCCGATGCGGACGTGCCCCTCGGCGGCGAACTCTACTGATCGCAGGAGTGCTATGGGACGGGTGTCGCGCGGTCGGTATGAGTCTGAACGGTGACCGCGCCGCCGCACCGCATCCAATCTTTAGGTCAGCCTAAAGAGACAAAAGTGTTTCGACGCCCTTACTCGAAGCCGAAGGTCTCCGCGCCCTCGCCACCGAGAATGTCCTCGATGGCCGCACGGATCTCGTCAAGAGGCGGTTGGTCGCGTGTCGGGTCGAGTGAATGGTCGCCGATCCACCGATAGCGGATCGTCCGGTCCGTCTCGAGGAAGAAGACGGAGCGTTTCGGCCGGCGAAAGAGGCCGAACGCCCGGTAGTCGACGCCGAACGCGCGCGTCAGTTCGAGGTCGCGATCGGCGTACAGCGGGAAGTCGAGGTCGAGATAGTCGATGAACTTCCGGTGCGTCGTCGCGTGCGAGCGCGAGACGCCGACGACCTGTACGCGCTCGTCGTGGGCGAACCAGCCGTAGTCGCGAAACGAGCACCACTCAGACACGCAGTCCGGACTGAAATCGTTCGTGTAGAAGGCGAGGAGTGTCGGTTGCTCGTCGGTCAGCGACGAGAGCGCGACGTCGGTGGTGCTCCCGTCGGGTTGGACGAGGGTGGCAGTCACGTCCGGGGCGACGTCGCCCACGTCGAGCGCCTCGCTCATGGGTGCGTGCAGGACGTCGGCGCTCAAGTGTGTTCTGCCCGCTCGTCCGACTCCGAAGCCCCTTTGCTCGCCGCCGCCGTCCGCTCGCGTATGGCTTTCCACGTCGGCGCACACGTCTCTATCGCGGGCTCGAAGACCTCCGGTGACCCCGAAACGCCGCCCGGTGACGGCATCGAGAACGCAGTCTGGCGACAGCGCAACGTCGGGGGCACCTGCGGGCAGGTGTTCACACACTCCCCGCAGGTATGGCAGTCACCCGACGTCGGCGACGACGAAGCGGCCGCGTTCCGCGAGGCCAGCGAGGAGCACGACGTCGGCCCGTGGGTCATTCACACGTCCTACCTCGTCAACCTCTGCACGCCCAAGAAGGACCTCCGCGAGAAGTCCCGCGTCGCGATGCAGGAGGAGGTCGACGCCGCCGCGAAACTCGGGATCCCCTACGTGAACGTTCACCTCGGCGCACACACCGGCGCGGGCGTCGAACAGGGCCTCGAAAACGCCGCGGGCGTCGTCGACTCCCTCGACGTCCCCGACGACGTGACGATCCTCATCGAGAGCGACGCCGGGAGCGGCACGAAACTCGGCGGCGACTTCGACCATCTCGCGACCGTCCTCGACCTCGCCGACACCGACCTCGACATCTGCCTGGACACCGCCCACGCCTTCGCCGCGGGCTACGACCTTTCGACCCCCGAGGGCGTCGCGGACACCCTCGCCGAACTCGACGACGTCGTCGGCGTGGAGCACCTCCAGTACGTCCACCTGAACGACTCGAAACACGAGTGCGGCACCAACAAGGACGAACACGCCCACATCGGCGACGGCTACATCGGCGATGATGGCTTCGAGGCCTTCCTGAACCACGACGCGATCCGCGACGTCCCGCTCGCCCTGGAGACGCCGACGGAGGACGGGCGCTCGTACGCGTGGAACATCGAGCATGTGCGAGATCTGCGTGACGGCGACCGGTAGGGAGCCGTCACGTTCTGGCGAACGGGGAGGGACGACCCGTGAGCTGCGTCGCGCCGAGTAGCACGAAGCGCGACGTTCTCGTGAGCGGCGCAGCCGTGAGTGGTGTGACGGCGCCCAGTCGAGAGACGTTATAGTTCGCCGCCGAGCGGTAAGCGTTTCCTCCCTCCCGACCCTACTCGTGTTCAGTGAGACGGTTCTCCGCCGACTACCTGAAGGACACCCGTCGCGGGATGTGGAACGACCGCGCGGCGCTCGCGCCGCTCGCCCTCGACTCGCGGACGCGGATCCTCGACGTGGGGTGTGGCACGGGCGAGTTGACGCGCGTCCTCCGCGAGGAGAGCGACGCCGAGGTCGTCGCCGTCGACGCCGATCCCGACCTCCTCCGCGCGGCCGACGCGGACGGGCGGGCGCTCGGTGACGCGACGCGTCTGCCCTTCTGCGACGACGCCTTCGACCTCGTCGTCTGCCAGGCACTCCTCATCAACCTCCCCGACCCGCGGGCTGCGATCGAGGAGTTCGCGCGCGTCTCCTCGGACGTGGTCGCCTGTGTCGAGCCCGACAACGCCGAGGTCGTCGTCGAGTCGAGCGTCGCGGCCGAGGCCCCGCTGGCGAAGCGCGCGCGCGACACCTACATCGCGGGCGTCGAGACCGACGTCACCCTCGGATCGAGCGCGGCCGCGCTCTTCCGTGAAGCCGGCCTCGCGGACGTCGAGAGCCGCCGCTACGAACACGAACGAACGGTCGAGCCGCCGTACGACGCGCCGGCGCTCGACGCCGCGAAGGCGAAGGCGGCTGGAACCCGAATCGAGGAGCAAGCGCCGACGCTCCGGCGCGGCGGCCTCTCGCGGACCGACGTCGACGAGCTCAAGAGCGAGTGGAAGGCGATGGGCCGCGACGTCGTCGAGGCGATGGCCGCGGGCGAGTACGAGCGCCGCGCGGTCGTCCCCTTCTACGTCGTCGCCGGGCGGATCGACGCGGGCGAGACCGAGCGTGGCGATGCCGACCGTCTCGCCGACGCGGACGATGGCAGTAACGAGGCGGCGTGACGCACACAAACAACGCTCACACGACGTCGCCACGGACCGTCGTGCCCTCCTGGTCGGCCTCGTAGGCCCGCATCGTCTCGGCGGCCGTCTCGGCCTCTTCGTCGTCGAAGCCGAGCATCGTCAAGGCCTCCTCGAGCGGCGGGAAGGCGAGCGCGCTTTCGCGGAGCTTCGCCAGCGTGTCGTCGTCGCGTCGTCCCTCGGCATAGAGACAGACGCCGCGCGGGTCGATCACCTGCTCGTAGTGCTCGCGCATCCGCGCGCCCTCGGCGCGTTGGGTGACGTTGCGCTCGAAGCCCGTATTACACACTTCGAGGTGGACGGGCTCGCCCTCCGGGAGAAGCTGTGCGGCGAGGCATTTCTCGGGCGCGACGTAGCCGCTGTCGTCGGTACGCACCCACTCGGGGTGTTCGCGCGCCCACGCGGCGTCGACGGTGCGCCCGATCCCCTCCACGCCGTATTCGGCGTCGAGCTCAGGGGCGGGATCACCACTGAAGAGGAGATCCTTCGTGACGTAGACGTCGAGGCGGGTGATCGGGTCCTTTCCGAGTGCGACTTCGCCGTACACCCAACACTCGGTGACGGGGACGGGGAGGTCGCCGTCGCTCACGGTATCGAGGACGGTCTCGACGTGATCCAGTGCGGCGTCGCGATCCATGTCCTCCCCGACGCGCTCCCGCCACAACGCGTTTTCCCTCGCTACTCGCCGGCGACGAGGTGGGAGCGAACGTAGCCGTCGATCGCCTCTCGCGTGTGGGCGACGGTGTCGCTGTCGCCGAAGAGCACGCTCCGGGAGCGCGCGCCATCAACCATCACGAGGATCGTGTCGGCGACGCGCTCTGGGTCGACATCACGGAAGGCACCCGTCTCGATCCCGTCTCGAACGGTGTCGGCGAGCAGCGCGACGAGGTGCGCGTCGTTCGCCGCGAACGCCTCGCGGTACGCCTCGACGTACGGGGCTTGCGAACGGAGTTCGAGCATCGCCACTTGGAAGTCCTCGGATTTCTCCGGCCCGGAGAGGAGGATGTCGACGAGCGTGTCGAGTCGTTCGCGCGGGTCGTCGCTGTCGTCCGTCTCTTCGACCTTCGCGAGGAACCCATCGAGGAGGTAGTCGAGGAACGCCACCAGCAACTCCTCTTTCGTGTCGTAGTGGTAGTGGATGAGCGATTTCGACTTCTCGAACTCGTCGGCGATAGACTGCATCGTCAGATCTGCGTACCCCTGTTCGCACAGCGCCCGGTAGGTCGCCTCCATGATCGCCGTCTGCGTCTCCGAGCGCTCGCTCCCCGTATCATCGCCCATATTTGACTGATTGCTTAGTCAGACACGAAAACGTATCGGTTCCCGAACCACCGCCGTCGGCCGTAGCCACCGGTGCGCCCGCGGCGGCGGGGGCGGGACGCGCGGACGAGCGCCGTCACCCCGCTCGGGGCGACGGTCGTAATGGTGAAACGCGCGCGCCGACAACGGGAACGCGATGGAGTGCACGAAGTGCGACCGTGAGGCGGTCATGCACGCGGCGTACTCGGGGAACCATTTGTGCGAACGCCACTTCCGCGAGTCCGTCGAGCGCCGCGTCCGCCGCCGCGTCCGCGAGGACGACCTCCTGCCGGACTCCGCGACGCCCGACGACCCCCAGACGTGGCTGATCGGCCTCTCGGGCGGGAAGGACTCGGTCGTACTGACGCAGATCCTCCACGAGACGTTCGCGGAGGACCCCCGTATCGAACTCGTTGCGCTCACCGTCCACGAGGGGATCGCCGGCTATCGCGACAAGAGCGTCGACGCCTGCGAGGAACTCACCGCCGACCTCGACATCGACCACGAGATCGTCTCCTACGCAGAGGAGTTCGACGTCGAGATGGACGACGTCGTCGACTCCGACCCGGAGAACATGGCCGCCTGCGCGTACTGCGGCGTTTTCCGCCGTGACCTCCTCTCGAAATACGCCCAAGGGTATGAGGCGGATAAGCTCCTCACCGGCCACAACCTCGACGACGAGGCCGAGACGGCGCTGATGAACATCTTCGAGGGGAACACCGAGCAGATGGCGAAACACTTCGACGCCTCGCTCGGCCCCTTCGACGAACGCAACACGCAGGGCGGGATGACGCCGCGCGCGAAACCGCTGCGCGACATCCCCGAAAAGGAGGTCGCCCTCTACGCGCAGTTGCGCGACCTTCCCGTCCACATGGCCGAATGTCCCCACTCGAGCGAGGCGTTCCGCGGCGAGATCCAAGACCTCCTCCTCTCGCTCGAGGAGGCACACCCCGGCACGCGACACAGCATCATGGCGGGCTACGAGGAGCTGGCGGCGATGGCTGCCGAGCGCTATCGCGACCCCGGGAGCGCGGCCGACCTGAATGAATGTACGGAGTGTGGCGCGCCGACGACGCGCGAGGTCTGTCGGAAGTGCGATCTCGTCGATGCCGTCCACGCCGCGGACTGACGCGATGGGCGAAGCGTCCGACGTGTAAGACGCGCGCGAACGCCGTCGCTGGTCGTCGGTGCGACGCTGAAAAAGGACGAAACGGCGCTAGCGGATGACGTCGAGGCCGTTGTTCTGCTCGAGTTCGCTCTGGCCGCCGTCGCTGTGCGCGCCCGCGCCCTCCCAGTCGGAGCCGCCGTCGGCGTCGGCCTCGAAGTCCTGGAGTTCCGCGCGGGACTTATCGGCCTGCTTCTGCGTGCTGGGGCCGAGGACCTGCGCGGACTGGACGCCGGTCATGATCGCCATGACGCGGACCTTGCCCTTGTAGTTGTCCTGGATACGCGCGCCCCAGATGACGTTCGCGGAGTTGTCGAGGCGCTCGGTGATGTTGTCCGCGATGCCCTCGGCCTCTTTGAGCGTGAGGTCGGGGCCGCCCGTGATGTGCACGAGCCCGCCCGAAGCACCGCGGTAGTCGACGTCGAGGAGCGGGTGGCTCATCGCGTCCTTCACCACTTCGTCCGTCTTGTTCTTGTCTTGCGTCTCGCCCACCAACATCACCGCGACGCCGCCCTGGTTCATGATGGCGGTCATGTCGGCGTAGTCGAGGTTGATGAGCGAGGGCTGGGTGATCGTCTCCGAGATCCCTTTGACGGTCTCCGCGATGATCTGGTCCATCACGGAGAACGCCTTGCCGATCGGGAGGTTCGGGACGTAGTCCAGCAGCCGGTTGTTGTCGAGGACGATGATGGAGTCCGCCTCGTCGCGGAGCTTCTCCAGACCCTCCTCGGCTTTCACCGTGCGGGCGCGCTCGACGTTGAACGGCGTCGAGACCATCCCGACGACGATCGCACCCTGCTCCTTGGCGATCTTGGAGACGACCGGCGCGGCACCGGTCCCCGTCCCGCCACCCATCCCGGCGGTGACGAAGACGAGGTCGGCGTCGCCGAGGACCTCCTTGATCGTGCCCTGGGCCATCTCGGTGGCGCGCTCGCCCATCGAGGGGTCGCCGCCGGCCCCGAGGCCGTTCGTCAGGGACTTCCCGACGAGGATCTTCGTGTCGGCCTCGATCATCTGCAGGTGCTGCTTGTCGGTGTTGATGGCGACGGTGTCCGCGCCCTCGACCCCGATGTTGTACAGTCGATTGACCGTGTTGTTACCTGCACCGCCGGCACCGACGATGACGATTCGGGGATCCCCGAACTCGCTATCGTCGCTGTCGACGTCGCTCAGGTCCCGCTGTTCTGCTTCGGCGTTCTCGAGGGCGTCGTTGACGATATCCTGCATCTCTTACACCTTCGCCCAGTTGCGGTTTTCGTTCGACTTCGAGTCGGTCTGTTCCTCCAGCATCTCGCGGACTGCCGAGCGGATGGCCTCCGAGCGATTCGGGTACTTCCCGAGCTCGACCATCTCCTCGACCTCCTCGATCTGCTGCTTCGGAATCCGGAGTGTCACACGCTCCATTATTGTCTTCCCCTGCAAGACGGCGGGAGTTCCCCATATTTGTCTTACACAGCGCCCCGAACCGGGTGTACTGACGCGACCCCGACCGATTCGCCGTAAGACCTCCGTCTTACGTACGCACAACGACAACGGACCTGCATAAATAGTTAATGGCTGTGTAAACGGCCGTGTCTTACCGATCGAGGACGTCGCCCGCAACCGTCCGACGACCGCAGTCCGGGCAGAACGCCCAGTCGGAGCGGAGCTCGACGCCGCACTCACACGTCGGCCGGCCGGCCGCCCGCTCGCCGCAGTTCGGACAGAACGCGTGATCCGCCGCCAGTCCCTCGCCGCACTGCGGACACGCACGCTCCTCCGATTCTCCCGGCTCCCGCGCGTCGGACGCGGGTCCCCCATCGTCCGTCGTCGAATTCCGGGGCCCCGCGTCGTCCGCCGTCGCGTTCCGGTTCGCTGCGTGCGCACGCGTGTCTCCCGACTCTGCGTCCGACGCGTCGTCTGCCACGTTTACGTTCACCGTCACGTCGCCCGCTTCGCCGCCGCCGTCGTGGTGTGTCGCGATCCGCTCGTCGATCCGCGCGTCGAGAAGTGCGTCGAAGCCTCCCCCATCCGCGTCCGACACCGCGTCGTCGGGCTCGTCGAGGTACGCCCGAAGCGCGCGGCGCATCACCTCGCTCTTCGACGCGTCGAGCGCCTCGACGCGCTCGACGAGCCCCGCGTCCGCCCGGAACGTGATCTTCGACATGCGATACGCGTCGTACGCCGCCCGTCCATTTGAAACTAGCCCCCCGAACCGGGGCACTGTTCAGATTAGAATTGAAGGATGAGGCAGCCGAATTTCTGAGTGATCTATGCCCGAAATCAGCCGCCTCAGCGGAGGTAGCGACTGCTTCGAGTTAGCGTTTGTGGAGCGAGAAGCGACACCGAACTGGGCGATGAAGCTCGGTATTCGCCTCCACCTCGCAGGACTATCACCTTCGAATACTGTATCTGAACTTGACAGATTTGGTGTCGACCGTGCACGATCCACCGTACACAACTGGGTGCAGAAGGCCGATCTACAGCCATCCGGGGGCAAAAACTCGGATCACGTCGCAGTTGATGAAACCGTGATCCAGATCAACGGCCAGCAATATTGGCTGTATGATGCTGTCGATCCCAACACGAACAAATTCCTTCATGTGAAGCTTGGTACAGCGCAAAACCGCGGTCTGTCAGAACTCTTCTTTGGCGAGCTTCGCGAGAAATACGACGTCGAAGACGTCCCCAGAAATCAGGGATTTCTGGTGTGCGAACGAGACGTCCTGCGTCTCGTTAACGCTGTGTTTCTCGACGATGGAGCGCCGTGGCTTCAAGAAGCACTCCGCCGCCACGGCCTCCGATTCCAACACGTCACACACGGGAATCGGAATGCCGTTGAACGACTCTACAAAGAGATAAAACGACGAACGAACCAGTTTGCAAATCACTTCCGCCACGCCGACCCAGCAACCGCTGAAACATGGTTGCTCGCACAAGCCTTCTGCCAAAATCAGCTAATCTGAACAATGCCGAGGGTCATACCCGTACGTCGGGGAAGGGATAAAGTGTGTTGACGGCGTAAACGAGAGTATGGGAACGAGACAGATGCGGGTGAGTGAGGACCTGTACGCGCGAGTACAGTCCGAGAATCGGGAGGGTGAGACGCTGGCAGAGACGCTCGACCGCCTCGTCGGCGGCTACGGACTCACCGACTTCGCGGACGACGTCGCCGAGCTCGACATCGACGCAAGCGTCGAAGAAGCGACCGACGGGTCGGTCGGAGCGACGCCACCGACCCACGAATGATACTCGACACGCAGTACCTCGGCGCGCTCGCGGATGGGAACGCTGCGGCCCGGGAGAAAGCGGCTGACCTCGACGAGCAGGTCGTTCCTACCCGTATCCCGACCGCCGTCATCTGGGAGGTGTTCACCGGGATCGGGAACGCGCCGCTCGAAGAACACGGAAACGAGTTGCGCGCGCTCTACGAGAAGCTGATCGCAAGTCGCTCCACCGTCGCCCTTACGCCCGAGGTGGCGCGTCGCGCGGGTGAACTGAACGGGACCCACCTGAAGTCGGATGTCGTGACGAAGCTCGATGGCGCTGACTCGGTCGTCGCTGCGCACGGATTACTGCTCGACGAGCCGGTGATCTCGAACGACTCTGACTTTCTGGATGTCGACGGCCTCGACGTCGAGACGTACTAACTGTCGACGGCTTCAGAAAGAGCGGGTCAGCTGAAGTTGCCGTCGTCGTCGCGCTGCGGCGGCCGGCGTGGCGGCTGGTCGCCGCTCTGGAAGGCGATGGGGAGGTTCTGGAGCGCCTGGGTCGCACGCGTCCCGAACGCCCACACGACGGCGAGCAGAACCTCGACGGTGAGCACCTGCTGAAGGAGGGTCGGGATTGAAACTTGTGAGGGTGTTCGCCGTCCAACGACTCAATCCGAGTTGCAACGCGGTAGAAACCCAGCATGGGATTGAAATGGGCTGGTGGAGAAGTCGAAGCGTGACGATCGGACGGTCGCGACGCGGTGGAAACCCAGAATGGGATGTGAAACACCTCCCAGATCGAGTACATTGAGAGCGAGTGATCGCGGGTTCGATTCCTGCGAGGCTCGTTCCCGGCCGGACAGAAACCCACGAGGGATCAGAGAGATGCCACAATACAGCGTTGAAGAAAGGTCCTCTTCGTCATCGACGAGGCCCACTATCTGATGGGTGACGCGTCGTCGCTTGGCTTCCTCGAAACCGCGGTGCGACACAGCCGTCACTACGACCTCTCGTTGCACTTCGTCACGCAGACGGGCGGGGATCGTACTCACGCCGGAGGCGAAGACGATCGCTGACCTCTGCTTGCTCGTCCAGATTTATCGGATCTCGGAGGAAGCCGAGAAGTAGATATTGTATAATGAGTATGAGGGGAAGTTCGTAGTAGGGGGTAGTTACCATGTCATACGGTGTATAAACACTAACTAGGCCCTCTCATGCCCGTTTTCGTACGCCTTTCGCAGGGTATATCTGTAAGACCACGTTGAAGCCCTGCTACGTTCAGATGATTCAACGGAACTTCGACACGGGAAGCGGTTGCACGGGTATGGCAGCCGCGGGTTCGCGTATCGACACCCGGATTCCCATCCGTGGGGCCGGCGACGGCGGGTGGCCGTCGACGCACGACCCGGGACCGATCGACGGCTCGACAACGTACGTATGAAACTATCGCCACGCTACATCTTCGGCTTGGAGGACGCCGATGGCGCCGAACTCGCCCTGTTCATCGTCGCGATGGGCGTCCTCCTCGGTCTCGCTGCTGTCGGACTCGTCGACCCGAGCCTCCTCAGCACGACGATGAACGGTGCCTTCGACTGGGTGCTCAAGTGGTTCGGCTGGTGGTTCATTCTCCTTGGCTTCCTCCTCCTCGTTCTCGTTACCGGGTTGACCTTCTCGAAGTACGGGAAGCTCCGCATTGGCGGACAGGAGGCCACGCCCGACTTCGACACGTTCTCGTGGCTTTCGATGGTGTTCACCGTCGGCTTCGGCGCGTCCATCCTCATCTGGGGCGTCGGTGAACCCATCAGCATCGCGAACTCCCCGCCGCCGAACATGCCTATCTCGGCGACACCGGGCGCGCTCGCGCTCGCCTTCATGTACATCCACGAGGTCTTCCCCGGTCTCGCGATGTGGTACCTCCCCGTTGGGATCGCGTTCGGCATCATCGTCTACACGCAGGGTGTCGGTGAGTACAAGATCGGCGCGATGCTCGGGAACCTCATCAGCGTCGAGGACCACCGCTGGTTCCACTGGCTGGTGAACCTCTCCGCCATCGTCGCGAGTATCGGCGGCATCGCGACGACGCTTGGGTTCAGCGCACAGACCGTCTCCTCCATCCTCGGTGGGACGTTCGGCCTCGAATCCGCGTCGCTCACCTATCTGCTGTTTGCGGTCATCGGCGCTGTCTTCCTCTTCGACGTCTGGCTCGGCCTCCGTGAGGGCATCCGAAACGCCGCGCGCGCAACGATGATACTCATCGGCATCGCGATGGCGCTGCTCATCGTCGTCGGGCCGACGCTCTACATGTTCGAACTCGGCCTGAACGCGACTGGCGTATGGCTATCGAACATGCTCCGCCTCTCGCTCTACACCGTCCCCGGCGCTGCGAACACATGGGCTGGCCAGTGGACCGGCTTCTGGTGGGCGTGGTGGGCCGCGTGGAGCATCTTCGTCGGCAGCTTCGTCGCCCGCGTCTCGAAGGGTCGGACGATCCGCGAGATGTTCCTCGTGCTCGTCATCGCGCCTGCCGTCCTGACGTGGATTCAGCACTCGCTCATCGGTGGCTGGGTGCTTGCGCCCGGCTACCGCGAACCCGTCACCGCCGCCTACACGTCCTCGGGGATCCCCGCGTCCATCGCGACGGCGCTCTCCATCACGCCGTTCGGCAAGCTGCTCGCCGTGATCTTCGTGCTCGTCATCGCCGGCTACATCATTACCTCGCTCGACTCCGCTGTCTTCATGGTCTCCGCGATCACGCTCGGCGACGAGGACCCGAACGCCCGCATCCGGGCGTGGTGGGGTATTCTCCTCGCCGTCTTCGGCGTCATGAGTCTCCAGCTCTCCGGGTTCGGCGCTATCGAGTCCTTCGCCGGCGTACTCGCGTTGCCGTTCACGGTGTTCCTGCTCGCCATCGTCTACGCGAGCTACCGGGCGGCTCGCGAGATCCTCGGCGCAACCGACGACTCCATCATCACCGAGCCGAAGCCCGACGAACCCTCACAGCCCGCGACCGATGCCGACCACACCAGCGAGGACGAATCCACGAACTGACGGCTTCCGAGGTCGCGAGTCTTTCAAAACGCCGCGTCCGTCGACGTCCTCGTCGAGCGTTGTCCAATACGTCGGGTGAAAACCAGCTCGGTCGCATCGCCCACAGGCGTCTCACGTTCCCCTGCTCTCTGGCGGGTTAGCGCTGCGAGCGTCCTCAGCGGTCGTCTCGCTGTTCGTCCCTGTCGCTCGTCTCGTCGGTCTCTTTCCCGTCGTCGAGATCCGTGCTCGGAAGGTTCGGATCGCGGTACGGGTTGCGGCCGTAGACCGCGCCGTGGAGGCCCTGCTCGTCGAGGCGTTCGCGCAGCACCCGCCGGAGGCGGTTGAGCGAGGTGATCGAGAGGCCGTGTTTCTCCGCGAGCGCCTCGAAGTGCGGGTCGTCGGTGAGCGAGGTGAACTGCTCGTAGAGATTCTCGAGGCGCTCCGGGGGTTGCTCGGCGAGCCACGCCTGATCTTGCAAGCCGAGGTAGCGCTCGCGTTCGTCGTCGACGACGTGGCGAATCGTGACGAGGGCGACTTTCTCGATCGCGCGCTGGCTCCCGAACGCGGTCAGATCGAGGTCAACCATCACGCCGAGCGCCCGGTCGCGCTGCCACGGCGTCACGTCGAGGTCGTTGCAGAGCGCGTGCGTGATCCGCAACTTCTCCAGTCGATGTTGGCGCGCACTGTGTCCCTCGGTCGCGGGGTGGCGCTCCTCGTGGAGGCGTCGCAGGCTCTCGGAGACGTCCGCGTCCGGCGAGCGCGCGCGCCCGATCTGCGTCGCGCTCGGGCTCGTCGGCCCCCAGCGACCTACCGTCGTGTCGCGCCTGTGTGCCGCACGCGCGAGCGCGCCGTCGCCCGGCCGCTGGCTGAACTGCTCCTCGTCGACCACCTCGAACTCGGGGGCCGACGTGGCGGCGTCGGTCATCGACTCCCGCTATCGGTCGCAGACGGATAAACGCACGACTACCCAACGTAGCCGTCACGGAAAATTGGGCCGCCCACTCCGGGGCGTCCCTCGCTCGTATCCATTACTTGTGACGAGAACAACTTAAACAGACATCGGTGACCGACACCGACGTTTCTTGCCGTGGCCGAGCGAATGCGCGGCCATGGACGACTCTCCGGCCGACGAGTGGGCCGAAGTGACCGCGGAGCGCGCGGGGGACACGGAGTGCCGGTGGCGACGCCGCGTCACGCCGTCGTTCGCGGTCGACCTCTGGGTGTCGGAGTCGCCGACCGACGAGACCTGCCCCTACCACGTCCTGCTCTCGACGATCCACGAGGACGGGACGCGACACGTCTCCGACCATCCCGTCGCGGGCTACGGGACGCGCGAGGCGACCCAGGACGCCCTCGCGGCCCTCCGCGACGTCGTCGATGACGTGCTCGCCGAACGCGATAATGTCCCCGACCCGAAGAACCGTCTCGCGCACGCGGTCATCCCGCGCTTCGTTGAGGAACACCTCGACGTCGACTGCGCGTGCCAGCCGCTCTACGACCCGGACGTCGTGTCGTCGTAGCGGCTGCTCATCGTCGAACGACTGCAAGAACCTGACGGCGGATCGCACGACGCCCGTACAACGACAGAGCGCACGCCCCGGCCACCGCCGACGTCAGGTGGTGAGGGTGGTGGTGGTTCCGAGGACGACGCCGACGACCGTCGCCGGAGCGCCGCGCACCCGCAGTGAGGCCGCGTGTCCACTTCTTCGTTCTGGCGGTTCCCCAACACGACGGATCGTGACCACCTTTATACTCGGACTCCCCTACGACTCGAACGTGCAACCGACACCCGACCTGTGGGTACTCGTCGCCCTGGTGGGGCTGCCGTTCGCCGCCGCGGCGGCCACGCCACTCGTGGCGCGCGCCCTCGGGAACCGGACTGCGTACTACGCGGCCGCGGTCGCCGCGGTCTGCTTCGGGTTGGTCGTCACGCTCGCCGGGACGCACGGCGGCGCGGCCGTCACGTGGGTCGGCCCACTCTCCGTCTCCCTCGGTTTCTACGTCGACGGGCTCGCGACGCTCGTCGGCGCGCTCGCCAGCGGCGTCGGCGTCCTCGTCTTCTGGTACTCCGCGGGATACATGCGCGGCGAGCCCGGCCAGCCGAAGTATTACGCCACGATGCTCGCGTTCATGGGATCGATGCTCGGCGTCGTCTACGCCGGCGACCTCGTCGTGCTCTTCTGCTTCTGGGAGCTGACGAGCGTCGCCTCGTTCCTCCTCGTCGGTCACTACTCGGACCGTCGGGAGTCGCGCTACGCCGCACGCAAAGCCATGCTCGTCACCGTCGGTGGCGGGCTGTTCATGCTCGTCGGCTTCGTCCTGCTCGCGAGCGCCGCGGGCACCTACTCGCTGACCGCGATGCTCGCCCACCCCGCAGCAACCCGTGCTGCCGTGGAGCAGGCGGGAGTACTCCTCCCGGTCCTCTCGCTCGTCGGGATCGGCGCAGCCGCCAAATCCGCCCAGGTGCCCTTCCACGTCTGGCTCCCGGACGCGATGGCCGCCCCGACGCCCGTCTCCGCGTTCCTCCACTCCGCGACGATGGTGAAGGCCGGCGTCTTCCTCCTCGGGCGCGTTCGTCCGATCCTCGTCGGCGAGCAGTGGACGGAGATCTTCGTCGCGCTCGGCCTCCTCACGATGCTCGTCGCCGCGATCCTCGCCGTCTGCGCGAGCGAACTGAAAGAGCTGCTCGCGTACTCGACGGTGAGCCACCTCGGTCTCATCGTCGCCGGGTTCGGCTTTACGGGCGCGCTCGGCTCCGAGACCGCGGTCTTCCACATTCTCAACCACGCGGCGTTCAAGGCCGCGCTCTTCCTCGTCGCCGGGATCGTCGCCCACGAAGCTGGCACGCGGGCGTTCGACGACCTCGGTGGGCTTCGCCATGACCTCCCGATCACCGCGGCCGTCACCGTCGTCGCCGCGCTCGGCATGGGTGGCGTCCCACCGTTCAACGGCTTCTACTCGAAGGAGCTCCTCTTCGAGGCGAGCTACGAGTTCGCCCACCACGCCGGCGGGATCGCCTGGCTCGCACCGACCGTCGCCGTCGTCGGCAGCGTCTTCACGCTCGCCTACTCGCTGCGCTTCCTCAGCATCTTCTTCGGCGAGCGCCCCGAGACGCTCGGCCACGTTCACCGCGCGCCGTGGCCGATGACCGGCCCGCCCGTCGTCCTCGCGGCCGTCGCCGGCGTCATCGGTCTCGGTGGGATCACCGCCGCGCTCGGCGCGCCGCTCGCCCCCGTTGAGGAGTTCGTCGGCTGGGTCGTCGGCTCCACGCTCGGACCCGAGGCGGGCGCGCACGCCACGAGCTTCCACTACCACCTCCCGACGCATCTCTCGCCCGCCGTCGTGATGAGCGCCATCGCGATCGGCGGCGGCGTCCTCTGTTTCCTCGGGTGGCCCCGCGTCCGCTGGGCGACGCGCGGCCTCCTCGATACGCTCCCGGTCCTCCGCGCTGACGGCTGGTACGACCGGCTCGTCTACGGCGCGAACCACGCGAGCACGCGCGTCCAGCGCGCCCTCTGGACCGGCCACCTGCGAACGTACGCCGCGTGGACGTTCGTTGGTGCGGTCGCGCTCGCCGGCTTCGGCTACATCGCGACCGGCGTTGCCGTCCCGACCGCGGGCCCGTCGCTCAGCGCGACCCTCACCGTCATCCTCGCCGTGGCGGCCATCGCCGCGATCGCCGCCGTTCGCGCGCCCTCGCACGTCGCCGGCGTCATGGCGCTCTCCGTCGTCGGCTTCGCCGTCACCGTTTTCTTCGTGCTCGCGAGCGCGCCCGACGTCGCCCTCACGCAGGTCGTCGTCGAGACCGTGACGTTCGTCGTCTTCCTCGTGATCCTCGACAAACTCCCGAGCTACTACGGGCGCATCGAGCGCTCGCGCGCCGCCCACGACGCCGTCATCTCCGTGCTCGTCGGCGGCCTCGTCACCGTCACGACGCTCGTCGCGACGAACGCAACACCCGACACCATCGCCTCCTACTTCGTGAACAATACACTCGAGCAGGCCGGCGGACACAACATCGTGAACGTCATCCTCGTCGACTTCCGTGGCCTCGACACGCTCGGCGAGATCAGCGTCGTCGCCATGGCCGCGGTGGCGGTGCTTACCCTCATCGTCATGCGTGAGCGGGGTGAGACGCCATGACTTGCGTCGGACCTGCGGCCCGACTAAGTCACCCTCGCCACACGGCGGTGGCTCGCGTGACTATCGTCGGACTAGTGACCCGACTGAGTCACGCCGACCACACGGGGTGGTCCGCGTGACCAGCGCCAGACGGCGGTCTGGCTGGGTCACCCTCGCCACGCGGAGGTGGCTCGCGTGACCACGGTCATCCTGCGCACGGTCACGCGCGTCGTCCTCCCACTCGGGTTCGTCGTCTCCTTCGCGTTCTTCTTGCAGGGACACAACCTCCCGGGTGGTGGCTTCATCGCCGGCGTACTCACCGCCTCCGTCGTCGCGCTCGCCTACCTCGCCTACGGCCTCGACGTCGTCGAGAACGACGTCTTCGGCCGCGAGGTCGAGACCGCAGTCGAGCACGTCCAACACGGCGTCGTTCGCGACTACCAGACGCTCTACGCGGCCGGGCTCGCCGTCGCCGTCGCCGGCGGCCTCGCCGCGATCGTCTACGGCTACCTCACGAACACGACCATCCCTTTCATGACACAGACGTTCCGCACCGCGACCGTCCCGCTTTTCGGACATATCGAACTCGCCTCCGCGGTCGTCTTCGACCTCGGGGTGTACGCCGTCGTCGTCGGCGCGCTCCTCACGATCATCTCGGTGGTGGGGGCGGAATGACTTGTACGATCGCCTCAGAGCGGGGGCATCAACCGTCCCACGCTCGACTCCGGGGGTGGCCGGTATGAGCCAGACCGAAGTCGTCCTCGCACTCGCGCTCGGCGTGCTGTTCGCCGCCGGGACGTTCCTCGTCCTGCGCCGCGACCTCGTGCGCGTCGTCTTCGGCGTGCTCGTGCTCTCGCAGGCGACGAACGTCTACCTCGTCACGATGGGTGGCATCGGCGGTGTCGCGCCCATCATCGGCCATGGCGGGGAGACCACCGACCCGCTCGTGCAGGCGCTCGTGCTCACCGCCGTCGTCATCGGCTTCGCCACGACCGCGCTCCTGCTCGTCCTCGTCTACCGGACGTACCAGGAGCACGGCTCCATCGACCTCGACGACATCCAGGGGGCGGTCCGATGACGACGCACCTCGTCATCGCGCCGATACTCGTGGCGTTCGTCACCGCGATCACATGCATCCTCGTGCGCTTCGCGCCGCGCGTCCAGCGGGCGTGTAGCCTCGTCGGCGTCGTCGGATACAGCGCTGCGATCGTCGCGCTGCTCGCGCGGGTCTGGCCGGCGGACACGATCGCCTATCAGGTCGGTGGGTGGAGCGCACCGTACGGCATTACGCTCGTCGCCGACCCGCTCTCGGGCTTCATGCTCGCGCTCACGGCCGTCATCGCACCGCTCACGCTCGTTTACAGTATCCGCCACCTGAAGCCGCCCGGCCAGCGCGTCTCCTACCACACGCTCTTTCACTTCCTCCTCGTCGGCTCGACCGGCGCGTTCCTCACCGGCGACATCTTCAACCTCTTCGTCTGGTTCGAGGTGACGCTCATGGCTTCCTACGGCCTCGTCGCCTTTTACAGCGGTCGCGACGAGACGCTCGCCGCGACACGCTACGTCGTTCTCAATCTCGTCGGCTCCAGCCTGATGCTCCTCGCCGTCGGTGGCCTCTACGGCGTGACGGGCACCCTCAACATGGCCGACATGGCGCGCTGGCTCGCGGCGGCCTCGCCCGCGGAGGCAACGCCCGTCCTCGGGCTCTCACTGCTCCTGCTCGCCGTCTTCGGGCTGAAAGCCGGCCTCGTCCCCTTCCAGTGGTGGGTGCCCTCCGCGTACGCTGCCGCGCCCGCACCCGCCGCGGCGATGCTCGCCGGCGTCGCGAAGAAGGTCGGCGTCTACGCGATCATCCGCGTCGGCTTCGTCGTCTTCGCCGCCGCCAACCCGGGGTTCGTCTTCGGCGGCCTCAGCGGTGATCTCCTCGCCGCCTACGGGCCCGTCCTCTTCGCGCTCGCCGGCGCGTCGATCCTCGTCGGCGGGCTCGCCGCGCTCGATCGGCCGACGTTCGAGGAGACGCTGGCCTACTCCAGCATCGGGCAGGTCGGGTTCATCGTGCTCCCGTTGGCCATCGCGGCCGCTGTCCCCGACCTCCGCGCGGTCGGCGTCGCCGCGGCGCTCGTCTACGCGCTCAACCACGCGCTCGCCAAGCCGCTGCTCTTCCTCGTCGCCGGCATCGTCGAGGACACGACGGGAACGACCGACCTCGACACGCTCGGCGGGCTCGCGGGCCGCGCGCCCGTCCTCGCCGGGGCGTTCCTCGTCGGTGGACTCTCCCTGGTCGGTATCCCGCCCCTCGCCGGCTTCTTCGGGAAGCTCCTCGTCTTTCGGACGGCCGCGCTTGGCGGGTCGACCGTCGCGCTCGCCGTCGCCGTCCTCGGTGCGATACTCACCATCGCGTACGTCTCACGGACGTGGAACCGCGCGTTCTGGGGCGAACGCACCGACGTCGTCGCGTCGATGTCCGCGATCGACCCCGTCCGGCTCGCCGTCGTCGTCGTCCTCGCCGGCTGCGTCGTCGCCGTCGGCGTTGGGTTCGGCCCCGTCTATCAGTTCGCCGAGGCGGCCGGTCACGTCGCCACCGGCGCGGGTCGTGATGCCTACGTCCGCGCGGTACTCGGAGGTGGTGTCGCGTGACCCGCGTCGGATCCGCCGTCCGACTGGCCCACGCGCCCCACCGGGGGTGGTCCGCGTGACGTCCGTCCCGCGCTGGGTGACCGCCGGCGTCGGCTTCGCCGTCGTCTGGATCTTCGTCGCGGAGGCCCCCGGGACGCTACGGGGGATCGTCGCCGGCCTCGTTGCCGGCCTCATCCTCTCGCTGCCCGTCACGTACACCTTCCGCGCGCTCTTTCCGGGGCGCAGCGATCTCGGACGGACGCCGACGATCGTCCGTGCCGTCTCCGTCTACCTCGTCGACTTCGTGTACGAGCTCCTCACCGCGAACATCGACGTCGTGAAGCGCGTGCTCGCCCCCACGCTCCGCTTCGATCCCGGCGTCGTCATCGTCCCGCTGCGCGTCGAGAGCAACGCCGCGATCACCACGATCGCTAACTCCATCACGCTCACGCCCGGTACCCTCACTATGGACTACGACGCGGACGCGAACGCGCTCCACGTCCACGCCGTCGACATCGGGGACGTCGAGGCGCTCGTCGCACCGATCCGGCGCTGGGAGCGCTACGTGATCGACATCTTCGGCGAGGACGTCGACCCCGAGAGTGAGCCACGCGAGGCCACGCTCGAGGCCGCGTGGGAGTACGACTCGTCTGACGAAGACGAGGAGGTGGAGGGATGAACGCACCCGAGATTTACCACCTCGTCCTCGTCGCCTGCGGCGTGATCGTGGCGCTCTGCACGCTCGCCTGCACGTACCGCGTCGTCGTCGGCCCGACCGTCCCCGATCGCGCGGTCGCGCTCGACACGATCTCGACGTGCGTCGTCGGACTCGGCGTCGTCCACGCCCTGGAGGCCGACCGGTCGTTCTTCGTGCTCGTCGCCGTGATGCTCGCCATCGTCGGCTTCGTGACGACGGTCGTCGCTGCGAAGTACCTCACTGAGGGGGCGATCATCGAATGAGCCTCGCACTCACCACCACGACCGTCGTCGCCGCGACCGAGGGTGCGAGCGAGGCTGGTCACGCAGCCGCGGCCGGGCCTTCCACGCTGCGCCTCGCCATCGTCGCCGCGCTCGTCGTCGTCGGGACGTTCTTCCTCTGCGTCGGCACGATCGGCCTGCTGCGCTTCCCCGACGTCTACAACCGGATGCACGCCACCTCGAAGGCGACGACGCTCGGCGCAGCCTCGATGTTCCTCGCCGGCTTCGTCCGCTTCGGCCCCTTCGGCGCGGGGCTCACCTCCCTCGTCGGCATCGTCTTCCTCTTTGTTACCGCGCCCACGGGTGCTCACCTCATCTCGCGGGCCGCCCGCAAGCTCGACGTCGAGATGTACGACGACGAGGAGTGAACGCTACTGCGAATCGAAACGGCTAAAGTCGAACGCGCGCTACGAGGTGGTAAGCCGAGGTAGCCTAGCCTGGCCAAGGCGGTTGCCTCGAAAGCAACTGTCCACACGGACTCGTGAGTTCGAATCTCACCCTCGGCGCTCCACTCCTCTCCGTTTTCACGTCCCCAGCACCGCGTCGATCGTTTTCGCGTCCGCTCACGCGGCCGGATCGAGCACTTCGCGAATGGCCGTCGCGACCTCCTCGAAGCGCGCCGTCGAGAGTTGGTCCGTTGTGACGAAGACGCCGCGGTCGTCCGTGACGACGCGCGTCAACGCGCCGTCCTCGTGGCCGTGGATCGTGTACTCGTACGCCCCGAGCTCGGAGTTCGCGGCGGTCTCGCGGCGCTCGAATCCGCGGCGCTCGTTCTCCACGAACGACGCCAGGTCCGCTGACGCCGTCAGGTCGTCGCGCAAGTAGAGCTGTTCGTAGTCGTCCGCGGTGAAGTAGACGATGCTCCGAAGCGAGTCGCCGATCGCGCTCCGACACGCCCGCGTCAGCTCCTCCCGTACGGTGTCGTTCATGGTCCTTCGTGTGATACGCACTCACGCACCTAAATGTATGTGGTGAGTTACCACGAAATATTGGGTGCCGTCGGCGGCGAGATCGACAACCGCCTCGGCGTGGTCGCGACGCGACCGCTTAGTCGTCGGCGGGCACGGTGTCCCCCTCGTCGGTGTCGGCCGCAGGGAGGAGGCGATCGAGGGCGTCGAGGACGGCCGTGACGCTCGCGACGGTGATGTCGGCGTCGCTCGCCGAGACGGACACCGAGTGATCGCCCCGCGAGACCTCGACGTCGACGGTGACGA
This sequence comes from Halarchaeum salinum, assembly GCF_039520965.1. Lineage (NCBI taxonomy): Archaea > Methanobacteriati > Methanobacteriota > Halobacteria > Halobacteriales > Halobacteriaceae > Halarchaeum > Halarchaeum salinum. The sequence goes on along the minus strand of NZ_BAAABL010000021.1, from coordinate 132,775 downwards.
CGGCGTCCGTCCCGCCCGTGATCGCATCGACGTGGTACGATTCGAGGTGGAAGGAGAACTCGGAGCCGAGCGCCTGCCGGACAGCGCTCATCGCGGCGTCGACCGGCCCGCTCCCCGTGCCGGCGGCGCTGCGCTCGTCGTCGTCGACGCGCAGGCGCACGCTCGCGGACGGCGTTCCCTGGCCGCTCGCCGCGGTCAGGTCGAGCAACTCGACGCGGCGCTCGCGCGAACGCCCGCGGACATCCTCGGCGATGGTGAGGAGATCCGCGTCCGTGACGCGCTTGCCCTTCTCGCCGAGGGTCTTCACGCGCTCGACGACCGCCGCGAGCGCGTCGTCGTCCAACTCGACGTCGTGTTCGGCGAGCGCGGCGCGCACGCCCGCTCGTCCGGCGTGTTTTCCGAGGACGAGGCGGCGTTCGCGGCCGACCGCCTCGGGTGGGTAGGGCTCGTACATCCGCTCGTCCTTGAGCGTCCCGTCGGTGTGGATGCCGGACTCGTGGGCGAAGGCGTTCTCGCCAGAGACGGCCTTGTTCGGCGGGAGGCGAACCCCCGTGGCCTCCGAGACGGTCGCCGCGAGGTCGTAGAGCGATTCGGTCGCCATCGGCTCGACGCCGTAGCAGTGCCAGAGCGCGATGGCGACCTCCTCCAGGGCGACGTTGCCCGCGCGCTCGCCGATCCCGTTGATCGTGCCGTGGACGAGATCCGCGCCCGCGGCGAGGCCGGCGAGCGCGTTCGTGACGGCAAGCCCGAGGTCGTCGTGGGTGTGGACGCCGACGGGCCCGTGGTCCGCGAGGCGATCGACGCCGCGATAGACCGCCTCGGGCGAGGAGTGCCCGACCGTGTCCGCGAAGCAGAAGCGGTCCGCGCCCGCGTCGAACGCGGCTTCGGCCTGCGCTTCGAGGTAGTCGTAGTCGGCCCGTGAGCCGTCCTCGCCGATGACCTCGACCCAGAGGCCCTGCTCTTTCGCGTAGGCGACGAGCTCGCCGGTCGTCTCGACGACCTCCTCGCGCGTCGAGCCGACCTTCCCCTCGATGTGGCGGTCGCTCGCCGGCACGACGATGTGGACGCCATCAACGTCACAGTCGAGGGCGAGGTCGACGTCGCGCTGGACGCCGCGGCAGAAGCTCGTGATCCGTGCGTCGAGGCCGAGGCTCGTCACGCGTTGGATCGTCTCGCGCTCGGCGGCGCTCGTGCAGGCGCTGCCCGCCTCGATGGCGGCGACGCCGGCCCGATCGAGTCGGCGGGCGATGTCCGCCTTCTGATCGGGGCTGAGCGACACCCCCGGAGCCTGTTCGCCGTCGCGGAGGGTGGTGTCGAGAAACTGTACGTCGCCGTCGCTGAGGGTTGTGTTTGAGAAGAAGTCCATCGAGAACTCGCTGTCGGTAGTGGTGGTTTCGTTACCGTCGGATTTCACGGCCAGCCGCCTTGCGGCGACTTCCTCTATCCTCCGACGTCGTCGTATCTGACGTCATCGTACTCCCACCGACGACGCCGAGCCTCTTAAAGTGGTCGGAACGTTCGGGAACAACCGTGATGGTGCGCTACGCGGTTCGTCCGCGGCGTCGACCCGCTCACTCGACGCGGACCGTATCGCCCACGCTGACGTCGGCCGCCGCGCCCGCCGGGAGTTCGATCAGCCGATCTGCCTCCGCGGCCCCGAGGCCGGTCCACGCCGAGAGCGTCTTGAGCGCCTGTACCTCGTCGTCGGCGAGCCAGAGGACGTCGATGGCGAACGGGACGAACACCATGTGGACGTCGCGGCGCGTTCGCCCGCCGAACTCGAAGACGAGCGCGTAGTCGTCCGGAACCGACGCTCGGAACATCAGCCCGCGGGCACGCGCGAGGAACGAGTCGGCGATGTCGACCGTCGAGGCGAGCGTTTCCGTCCCGCCGTCGCGCTCGTGGATGACGCGCACGTCCACGGGAACGCCCGTGGCCCGCTTGGCTCTTCGGGGCGCGCGGAAGCGTTTTGGCGCTCCCGTCGCAACGCCGAGGCGGTGAAGAAGACGCCGACCGGGACCGCCGTGGGCGTAGACGACCCCTACGCGCACGCTGGGGACTGCGACCACGTAACCGGCGACGGGAAGTGCCGCTACGCCTTCGAGCATCCCGAGCACGACCGCGCATTCGCCGCCGAGCGAGCCGCCGAGGACTACCGCTGTCCCGCGACGGACGACTGCGACTGGCGCGACTGCCCGCACTATCGCTCGACCAGTGACGCCCGCGAGTGCGAACGTTGCGGCCTCGCAGAACGTCGGGACGCCCACACCGACGCCCGACCGCTCCTTGAGGAACATCACTTGGCGTACGCGGATGAACGCGGTGAACCAGCGGACCGAGCGAGCGGGGAGGGACGACCCGCGAGCAACGCGGACGAGGGAAGCGAGTCCGCGAGCGACGGCGTCAGCCACGAAATCACCGTCGTCCTCTGTCGGTGGTGTCACGCTGCGGTCCACGACTCGTGGGCGCGAATCGACGACGACGCCGCGCCGAGCGCCGCGGCACTCGCCGAAGCGGAGGGCCGCCGGAGTGACGAACTCGACGAGACGGGCTTCGAGACGGCGGCCGAACGGTGCGGTGGCGACGGGTAGCGAGACGACGGCGAACGTCCCGCGTCGGACGCCTGTCCCGCGTTCCGACGCGACTACGAGGACTTTTTACGGCGACAACCGATAGAGCACGCCATGACGCGCATCGCCGTCGTGGACAACCACGGCCAGTTCACGCATCTGGAACACCGGGCGCTTCGCGATCTCGGCGTCGACACCGAACTCGTCGACAACGACACCGCGCCGGCCGACCTCGCCGCGTACGACGGCCTCGTTCTCTCCGGCGGTCCGAGCATGGACCGCACGGGCCGCTGTGACGAGTACCTCGACCTCGACGTCCCGATCCTCGGGATCTGTCTGGGGATGCAGTTCATCGCCGCGGAGTACGGCGGCGACGTCGGCGGGGGCGACTACGGCGGCTACGCGGACGTTACCGTCGAGATAGTGGACGAGAACGACCCGCTCGTCGGCTCGCTCGCTCCCGAAACGCGGGTGTGGGCGAGCCACGCCGACGAAGTGAAAGCGGTGCCCGACGGCTTCACGCGTACCGCGACGAGCGACGTCTGCGACGTCGAGGCCATGAGCGACCCCGAGCGCGAGCGCTACGGGGTCCAGTGGCACCCCGAGGTCGCACACACCGAAGCCGGCGATGTCGTCTTCGAGAACTTCCTCGCGCGCTGCGAATAGGCGTCCATGACCGAGACGCAGGGCGATCTCGCGGCGCTCTCGCGGTTCATCTTCCGCGCGCCGAACTGGTACGCCAGCCTCACGTTCTCCCTCTTTGTCGCCGCGCTGGCCGGCGTCGGCGCGTTCAACGCCTCCTACCCGCTGGAGGACGCCTGGCAGGGGGTCTTCTTCATCGGGATCCCGACCGTCGCCGCCAGCCTCCTCACGACGCCGATCGACGGCTGGCTCAACGGCCAACTCACCTACAACCGCGCGTCTCTCCTCGCACTCTGCTGCGAACTCATCGTCGTCGCGCTGCTCGCCGTCGCCAGCGTCATCGCCGTCCTCACGCGCCTCGGCCAGAACTTCGTCTTCGACGTCCTCATCGCCGCACTCGCGCTCGTCTTCGCGCTGCGCTTACTCGTCGTCCTCGCCGTCTCGCGCAACAGCCTCCCGCTCGCCGCGATCCCCGCGAGCATCCAGACGGTCACGGCCGGCGTCCTCCTCTTCGTCTACTCCGGGACGATGCGCTATCTCACGATCGACGTTCCGCTGCTCAACGCCTACCTATCGCGCCCGCAGAGCGCCCCCTCGCGTCTCCTCCTCGTCACGCCGAACGACCTCCTCCTCCTCGTCGGCATGAGCGTCCTCTACGCGCTCGTCGCCTACGGCTTCGTCCGCACCATGGACCGCCCGTGGCGACAGAGCCTCGGCGTCTCCGGCCTCGACTTCATCCGTGGCTTCATCGGCCACATCGCGGAGGGCACTCGCGAACTGGAGGATTTCTTCGAGCAGATCGGTGAGGACGCCATCGTCCCCGTCACCGTCCTCTCCGTTCGCCGCCCCGACGGCGAGGAGAAAGCCCGGTTCGTCCTCCCAATGATCCACCCCGGGCCGATGGGCGAAATCGGTGGGGGGAACCTCCCACAGCGCATCGCCGAGACTGCGACCGGCCTCGCCTTCCCGCCGCACGCGACCGCCGGCCACGACTTCAACCTCGTCACCGAACGCGAGGTCGATACGCTCATCGACGCCGCCGAACGCGCCGCCGCGAACGTCGAATACGACCGCGACGCGACCCGCGGTATTCGTGCTACGCACGGCGACGCCAGCCTCCTTGGCCAGCGCTTCGGCGACGACGGAGCGTTCCTCGTCGCCAGCTTTGCACCCGCGTTCGCGGACGACGTCGAGTACGCTGTCGGTCTCGCTGCCGCCGCTGAAGCCCGTCGTGCCGGTCTCGACGACGTCCTCCTCGCCGACGCGCACAACTCCAACAACGGCCTCCAGGGCGACGACCTCGGCCACGTCGTCCCCGGCTCCCCCCGATCGTTCCACCTCATCGAGGGTGCCGGCGACCTCGGGAGCCGCCTCACCGACGCCGAACGCGGTCCGCTCTCGCTCGGCGTCGCGTGGGATCGCACCGTCTGGACGCCACAGGAGGGCATCGGTCCGCTCGGCGTCCGCGTCGCCGTTACCGACGTCGAGGGCGCACGGACCTGCTACGTCCTCGTCGACGGTAACAACATGGAGCCCGGCCTCCGCGACGACCTCGTTGATACCCTCGTCGAGGCCCACGGCTTCGACCCGGACGCCGTGGAGATCATGACGACCGACACCCACATCGTTAACACCGTCAAATCGGAGAACCAGGTCGGCGACGTCATCGACCAAGCCGAACTCAGCGACCTCGTCTGTGACCTCGCCGGCGACGCAATCGCCGACATCGAACCCGTCGAGGCCGGCGTCGCCACCGAACACGCTGAAGTCACTGTCTTCGGCAACGATCGCACCGAGACGCTCGCCAGCCACGCCAACGCCGTTATCGCGCTCGGCAGCGTCCTCGGGGCCGTCGTCGTCGCCGCCACCCTCCTCGTTAGCGCGCTCATCTTCTTCCTGACGTAGGACCCTTTTCTTCGCCGGAATCGCCTCCGGCGACCCGTTCCTCGAAAAAGCTCCGCCAAAAACTCCCGCACGCCGCCGGTACGAAGTGGTGGATCGCGGGACTGCACCGCGACGTCGCCGTGCCGGTCCGTTCTGCATCGACCCGTCCGACCCCCTGTCTCGCCTCACTTTGCCCCAGTTCTCCGACAACACATGCCGCCGTCCGCGACTTCTTCTCCAAGGACGGTCCAACCGCTTTCCGTGTAGCCACACTGACGCGCGGCGGCCAGCGAAACTCCGTCCCGACCGCCGCGTGCATACGGGGCCGGTGTCCGCCATCCGGAGCAGTCGCTCCCCGTCTCGTGACGATTGCAGAAACCGCGAGAGTGTCGCGGCCTACTCCTCAGCCGCGAACAGGTCGTCGACCGCTTCGCGCCCGACGCGCGCCGCCTTGTCCGCGAGTTCGTCCTCATCGACGTCCGCCTCGGGCGCGTTCACGTAGACGTCCATCGTGAGCACGCCGTCCTCGAACGTTACCGCGACGTCGAGGTCGCGAACGTCGGATTGTTTCACCCGCGAGAAGAGGTAGCCTTCCGCGGCTTCCGCGGCGGTCTGGACGACCGTCTCGTCGTCAACCATCGCCTTACGCGCCGCCGGGACCGCCGCCCATCATGCCGCCCGCACCGCCGAGCATGCCCTGAAGCTCCTCCTGGAGCTCCTCGAACTGGTCTTCGACGCGCGTCTCCTGCTTTTCGAGGGACTGCACGCGGATCTCGAGGTTGTCGACCTTCTCCTCGAGGTCCTCGGCGGCCTCGTCGTAATCCGTCTGCACGAGGAGTTCGCCGACCTCGCGGTACATGACGGTGTCCTCGTCGATCTCGTCGAGCTCGTCGAGCGCCGTCTCGGCCTCGCTGAGCTGCGTCTCGGCCTGCTGCTTCTGCGCTGCGACCGTCTGGGCCTTCTCCTGAAGGTCCTGCAGCTCTTCGAGCTTCTCCTGCGCCTCGGGCGGAAGGTTGCCCTGCATGGACGAAACGTGCACGCCCGGAGGTAAAAACCCCCGCTTTGCCCGACGCCACCGCTGGCGCTCGCCGATCCTGAAAAGCCGGTCGAGAGGGGGGAGGGGGGGGGGGAATCGGACGGGTCGGCGCTCGAAAGACGAGCGCCCGGTTCGTCCGTTCAACCGGCGTCCTATCCAATGCCCTCGATGGATAAGAGCCTGTGTCCTATTTGTTTAGGGTCGCGTGCGATCGGCCGGTTTCGCTTGCTCGCTCCGCGACCTCGACGAGCGTCGTCCACGTGTTCGCCCCGGCGCGGAGCGCAGTCAGATCCGCCGCCGCCACCGTAACCTGGACCGTCGCGCCGTCGCGTTCGAGGGTCGCCCGCGTCCGACCGCCCTCGATGTCGCCGGCCTCAACGCGGACCGCGTTCGCGACGGCCGCGGCTACGCGTTCGGTCTCGTAGGAGAAGACGAGTGACGTCCGGTGAGTCGCGCGCACGTCCCTCGTCGGTGCGTTACTGGACGTCGACTTCCTTGACGTCGCGACTGCGCTCTTTCAGCAGGACGCGGTGCCCGCAGTACGGACAGCGGACGCCACCGTAGGCGTCCAGCTCGACGTCGCGCTTACAGCGGGAGCACTTGTACGACATTGGTCGTTACGCCTCGGACTCGTCCTCGGAGAGCGCGGTGCGAATGGAGCGCGTGACGGCTTCGCCACCGGGCGTGGCGGGCCGGTACGCGCCGCCCGCGAACTTGTAGTCGCATTTGCCGCACTGCCAGATGCCCGTCCCCTTGCGGTCGACGGCGTCGGAGCCGCAGTCCGGACAGGTGTGGTCGGCGTTCGTGTCACTCTCGATCTCGCTGACGCGGCGTCGCGCGACGCGACCGTAGCGTGCGCCGAAGCGTCCCGCGCTACCGGTGCCGCTGGAGCCCTTGCTGGCCATGATATCGAACACTAACCCCAGCGCGCACATAAGCCCTACGAGTCGGTCGTCCGCCGCCACATGCCACGCGCGCTGACACCACTCCCCGCGCCGGTCCACGGCCCCGCCGCGCCTCCCCGGCTAGTCGGTGAGCCCGGCTTCCTCTAAGGCCTCGTTGAGGTCGTTGCGAACGCGTTCGCCCATCTCGCGGTTCATCGCCGTCGTGACGACGCGGTTCTCCTGGACGCTGGAGCCGTCGCGGATCAACAACCGGACGTTCCCGTTCCCGTCCGCGCGCGTCACCTTCGCCCGGACGCCACCGCGCGCGCCCGACCCGCTCGCATCGATCGGGCCGGGGATCACCTTCTTCACGTTCGGGTGGGCCGCCACCTCCCGGATCGTCCGCTGGCCGACCCGCCCACCGATCAGCGTGCTGTGCGACCCGCCGATCTTCTCCGCGGGCGCTTTCTCAACGATGTCGAGTTCACGCTCGCCGCGGCGTTCGATGACGGCCGCCACCGGGTCCTCCGCGGGTACGCGGTAGACGTCGTAGTGGAGGTCGGCGCGGACGGCCTGTACGACCGCCCGATCGCCCGCGACGTACACCTCTTCGGGGCGTTTTCGCCGTACTTCGTCGGCGACCCGCCCCGCGAAGTTCCGCACGCGCCGCCCTTCGAGATCCGCGTCGTCCTCCGGCGTCGTCGCGATGTCCGTTTGGCCCACCACCTCCTCGTCATCGAGGAAAGTGAGCGTCGCGTGATCGTGCTCGGCGTGGACGACGACGGCGTCCGCGTTGCGGGTCTCACAGACCAGGCAGTAGTCGCCCGGTTTCTCGAGGGGGGTCCCGCAGCACGAACACTCCATACGCCCGATGGACGGCCCTCCGACGTAAAACCGCCCTGCTTCCTCAGAGATCGAGCGGGCCGCTCTTGAGGTACTCGCGGAGCAACACCGTCGCGTAACTCCCTTTCGGGAGCGCGAAGTCGAACGTGAGCGGCTCGCGCGAGACACCGAGGTCGCTGCGGACGAGGATCGCGCGTCGCGTGCCCGTCGAGTCGAACGACCCCGGACGGTCGAAGTCGGCGGGTTCGACACCGACATCGTCACAAACCCCGCGCTCGATCTCGCCGGGTTCGCCCTCGCCGAACTCGGTGTCCGTGCCGACTAGCGGCGCGGTGACGAACGCCCGCCCGCGTTCGAGGTGGCGGTTCACGATGTCAACCCGGTCCTCGGTGACGCGCTGTGTGCGATCGATATCGGGTAGGGCGGGTTCGCCGTCCGTATCGGCGAAGCAGACGACGTCGCCCGCGACCGCCCGGTCGAACGGGAGGCCGCGTTCGAGGCGCTCGGAGAGGATCCGGTTGAAGACGAACGACTGGGCGGCGTGGACGAAGAGCCGCTGGAGGTTCGACGGGAACGTCTCCAGGGCCTCGCGGAACTCCTCGGGGCTCTCGCCGCCGTTCTCTGCGAGCGTGTTCAGGACGGCGCGTTCGTAGCGCAGATGTCGCGGGAACCGCTCGATGGCGGCGCTCCACTCGCGCGTCTCCTCGACGAACGCCCGGGCCTCCTGCGTTTCCGGCGGTTCGTCCTCGGAGGGGTTGCCGATGTACGCCATCACCGCTCCCTCCCAGTCGTCGCGGAGGACCGCGAGCCCGACCTCGTGGGTGACGGGGCGGTAGCTCCCGAAGCGCTGTTGGCCGAAGAAGTTGGGGACGCCGACGCTCGTCGCGCCACCGTCGTCTCCGTCGCCTCCCGTTTCTCCTGCCCCGCCGAACGCCGCGAGTTCGCTCGTCACGTCGTCGACAGGTTCCGGGTCGGCGTCGCGGACGACGATCGTGAAGTCGTTCCCGCGGAGGTCGCCGAAGCGGATCGGCCGGCCCGCGCGGCCGACGACCTCGATCTCGGCGTTGCCGATCTCGGGGAGGTCGTCCGGGCCGACGCCGCGCACGCTGAACAGTTGGGTCGTGACGGCGTTGCGGTCCTTCGTTCCCGCCCACGAGACGCGCTCGCGGCTGATCCCGAGCTTATTCGAGAGATCGCGGGCGAACCCGTTCGTGTCCCAGTTCGTCAGCGTCGCGCGGAAGACGAGGTGCGGATAGTCCCCCGTGTCCGCCTCGACCGGCTCGGTGTCGAAATCTTCCAGCTCGCGCACGCGGAAGTCCGCGGCCTCCTCGCGCAACGATCCGCCCGTCCCGGGGGCGTCGCTCGCGTAGTAGCCAATCCCGACCGCCTGCTCGATCGCGTGGGCCTCGCGCATCAGTAGAGCGAGAGGTCGCCCGTGACGGCATCGACCTCGTTGTCCTGCGCGGGGCCGATCCCGCACGTCGTCGCCGTCCCCGGATCGAGTTGGGTGCGCCCGGCGTCGCGGACGATCGACGTCGGGAGCCCGCGCCGCCGGGCGTTCTCCGAGACCTCCAGGAGCTCGGACTCGGAGCCGACTTTCACGACGATCTTCGGCTGACCCGCGTCCTTCCACGCGCGTACGGCGTCCGGGTCGGCGTTCTCCGCGGCGTTCATGGCGGCGTGTGCGACCTGCGCGGCGAGCTTCCCCCGCCCCATCCCGAGATCCGTCCGGGCGGCGATGACCTGCTTCATACCGGAGGGAGCGACCGGGCCGGCATAGGCGTGGCGACCCGCGCCCCGAGAGAGGTTCGCTTAACACGCCCCGGTGCCTCCGCGTGCGTATGATCCTCTCCGACGCCGATCTCCTCGATCGCATGGAGGCCGGCGACCTCGTCGTCGAGCCCCTCGACGATCCCGAACTCCAGATTCAGCCCGCGAGCATCGACGTCCGGCTCGGGAAACAGTTCCTCGAGTTCCAGCACGCCAACATCCCCTGCATCCACCCGACCGACGAGACGGAAGTCGAGGACTACGTCACCGAGACCGTCGTCGACGAGGACGGCGAGTTCATCCTCCACCCCGGCGACTTCGTGCTCGGCACGACGAAGGAGCGCGTCGAGATCCCCCCGGACCTCGTCGCGCAGGTCGAGGGTCGCTCCTCGCTCGGGCGGCTCGCAATTGTCGTTCATGCGACAGCAGGATTTGTCGACCCGGGATTTCGAGGAAAAATCACGTTAGAGCTCTCTAATCTCGGAACTGCACCCGTTGCCCTCACGCCAGATATGCGGATCAGTCAGATAGTTTTCACAGAGCTCTCCTCGCCCGCCAAGCGGCCGTACGGCGCAGAACGCGGCTCGAAGTACCAGGACCAAAACGGCCCGCAGGCCTCGCGCATTCAGGGCGACGTGGAGTTCGGCGGCGACCAGCGCGGCGACGGCGGAGGGGACGCGTAGATGCGCTTTCTCGAGGAGGTCGTCGCCGACGAGTTCCTTCCCACCTACCGCTCGCTGCTCGCCGCGGCGCTCCGGGAGCGCGGGCTCACCCAGCAGGCGGTCGCAGACCTCCTCGGCGTGAGTCAGAGCGCCGTCTCGAAGTACGCGAAGGGTGAGGTCGGGACGCGCGAGGAGATCGAGACGGACGAGCGTGTGACGGCGCACGTCGCTGAGATCGCGGACGGGCTCGCGGACGGCACACTCTCGCGTGTCGGCGCGCTCGCCGAAGCGGAGGCGCTCGTGCGCGACCTCGAAGCGCCCGGCGACGTGCTCGCCGACATCCACGCGGAGCAGATGCCCGAACTCGCCGGAACGGACGTCGACTTTCGTGGCACCGGCGAGGGAGCGCTCCGTGAGCGCGAGCACGTCCTCGCCGACCTCCGACGGGGCGTCAGACTCCTCGAACGCGCCTCCGGGTTCGCCACGCTCATCCCCGCGGTCGGTTCGAACCTCGTCGAGTGTCTCGCGGACGCCGAGACGCCGGAGGACGTCGCGGGCGTCCCCGGTCGGATCTTCGACGTGATGGGGCGGACGACCGTCCCCGCCGACCCCGAGTTCGGCGTTTCTGCCCACGTCGCGACCGTCCTCCTCGCCGCCCGCGACGCCGGCAGCGACGCGCGCGCCGCGATCAACGTCGCGTACTCGCCCGGTCTCATCACTGCGCTCGCCGAGGCGGGCTACGACCCCGTCGAGTTCCCCGCGGAATCCGAATCCGACGGCGTCCGTACCGTGGTCAGCGACGCCGTCGCGGACGCACCCGAGACGCGCGCGCTCTACCAGACCGGTGGCTATGGCGTCGAACCCATCGTCTACGTGCTCGGCGACGACGCGCCGAGCGTCGCGGCGGCCGTCCGGGAGTTCTGCTGAGCCGCGCTACGAGGTGCCGACGCGCAGGAGCCCCTGTGGCTGATGGCACGCCCGATCGACGACCGTGACGCGAAAACCCGATTCGTTGTCGTCCGTCGGTTCGAAGCGGACGTCCGCACCCGGCCGACGCCGGAGCAACTCGACCGCGAGCGGGAGCGTGAGTACGCGCCGCCCGCGCCCGAGCGCGTAGCCGTCGAGGGCGACCGTCGATGAGTCGCCCGGCCCGTCGACGTGGTACGCATCGAGGAGGCCGGCGGCCGCGACGCTGTCGAGGCTGTCTGTGAGCGCGTCGTCCGGTGCAGCGACGGGGTCGAGGCGGCCCGCCGCACGGTTCAGAACGACCTCCTGTTCGTGGACGCTCAGCGCCTCATCGAGCACCGCGCCCATGCTCCGCAGTAGGAGGAGACAGAGGTCGTCGGGGTCGTCGACGGTCTCCGCGGCGTCGAGATACGTGTCCATCACGGCGCGCTCCGCGTCGCGGAAGCCACCCCCGGAGAGCGTCTCGAAAACCGCGGCGGCGACCTCGTGACAGAACTCGCTCCGGTCGGTCGGCGTGTGGACGTTCTCGGTCTCGTCCGTCCCACGCGGGAGCTGTCGGACGATGACGTCCCGGTGTGGGAGGCGGGGATCGTACTGGCGTAGCTCCGCCCGGTAGGCGTCCACGAGGTCGGCGGCCTGCGTCGCGCTCTCGCGATCCGGGAACCGGTGTTCGCCGGAGGGGATCGGCCGCTCGCCCGTCCGAGCGCAGGCGAGATAGTAGGGCCCGTCGTCGCACGCGTACCCCACCAGGCGCTCGCGGATCTCGTCGAGCGTCCGCCCGACCATCTACACCACCACCCGTGCTGAGTGCTGCGCCATATGTTTAGGCTGGCCTAAACCCTATTGGGTGTTGCGGTCCCGGACTCACTCGTCGTCCGCGACCGCGCCCTCCCGAAGGCGCTGCTCCGCGGCGTCGAGGGCCGCCTCGCGGTCGAACTCCGCGACGATCGCTTCCAACTCCGTACGCGATGCCCCCGAGAGGTCGCGTGCGTGACGCATGACGTTCGGCAGCGCGCGCAGGATGTTGTCGATAATGGGGACCGTCGCCACCTGCGCGCTTCGCGAGAGCGGGTTCAGGTCGACCACGACCTCTTTCTTCCCCATCTCGCCGAGCGCCTCCGCGCGGTCGCCGTCTTCGAGGGGGACGAGCACGACGTCGGCGTCGTAGATCCCGTCCGCATCGACTTTCGCGCGCTCGTGGGAGAGCCCCGGGATCCGCGCGTCCGCGGTCAGGCCCTTCACCTCCCCAGCACCGTGCTCGCGGAGGTGGTCGGCGATGGCGCGCACGCGCTCCTCCGTCCGTCCGAAGAGGTTCACCTCGATGTCCGCACCCGTTACCTCGGCGAGCTCGACGACTTCCTCCGGCACCAATGCCGCGACGTTTCCGTTGACACTGATCACCGGATGGTCCCCGAGCAAGAAGTGCGCCGCCGCCGCGCGCGCCGCCCGATCCGCGCTCGGGATCGTCTCCTCGCCCAGCAGGTAGTCGAAGGCCTCCCCGCGGCCCTCCGCGATCAGCCCCTGCATGCTCGTAATGCCCTTCTCCACGCCCGCCTCGATCCGGTGGCGCGTCACTAGTGACTGATAGCGCGGGTGATCTTCGGGGACGTCGACCTCGTCGCTCATACCTCCGAGTCGACCGCGTACCGCCAAAAACACCTCGTCTCCCCGTGTCGCCTGCCACCTCCCTACGTTCCGGTGAGACTCGCACCCGCGTCGTGCACGCGCGTCGCTGTCGCATCGTACCCCGCGTCCGTGAGCCCGTGTCCGAGCGCGAACACCGTGTGCCCGAGCATCGCCATCGACGCCTCGCCGCCCGCCTCGACGACGTCCGTGACGATCGACTCGACCTCCGGGGTGAGGAGGTCGGCCTCCTCCGCAAACCGCCGCGACTCGCGGACGAACCCTTCGATCGTCGGCCGCTCGCGCAACGCCCCCAAGGCTCGTACGCCCGCAGACGACAGGCGCGCCGTCGAGCCCGCGAGCACGTCGGCGGTCGAGAGCTCGCCGAGCGAGACGTACTCGATCCGGCCCGTCGCCGGCACGCCGTCGAGTTGCCCATGTGGCGGCGCACCCGGATCGAGCCGGATCGGGACGCCGCCGCGCGCCTGCGCGACCACGTCGCCGAGACCCGTGCCCGCGGCGACCTCCCCCTCGTGGGCGAGGCCGACGAGTTCGTTCTCCGAGTGTCCGGTCTCGAACGCGCCGTTCGCCGCTAGTGCCGTGCCGAGCGCCATCCCGCCGGAGACGCCGAAGCCGGCACCGACCGGGAGATCCGTCGACGCCGCGACCGACGCCGACGCGTCGAGCGCGTCCAACACATGCCCGACCGCCGGCACCGACGCGTCGCGCCCGTTCAGCGTCACTGTCCGCTCGGCCGCCGGCGTAACGCGGACCGTGACCCCGTCTGCCAGCGTCACGCCCGCCCCCCGCGACCCCGTCTTCGCCGGCGTCCCGGCCCGGTGGACGGAGAAGAACCCCGTGACGTGTCCGGGAACGAACGCCGCGGCCTCGTCGGTCATCGTCCCGTCGTCGGTGCGGCCCCCGGTTAAGGCTTGCAGTTCGCCGCGACCGTCACGCTACTCGACCGATCCGGGTGAATATGTCTCCACACGAGCCAAAACCGTCATCCGCGGCGTCGGCGTAGTTTCACACGCCCACGGCTGGAGGCGTCGATTATCGGGGCTCCCGCGAGCGGGAGATAGTCCGGTAACCGTAAAATCCGGCCACTCCCTTGAGGGGGGAGCCATCGGCCACTGGGGGACCGCGACGAGGTCACTCGCTGGCCTCGTTGCGTCCACACCCTGCTCGTGCTCCCCCCACGGTCTGGGGTCGTCACACACGTCGTTCTCCTCGGCCGGTCGTTCCGAAAAAACACCAGCAGCCGCCGCGTCGCCGCGGTCGGTCGGTGTCCAGCTACGGCGAGAGCCGTTGCCGATCCCGCGGGAACCCCGTCGGACGAGCGAAGCGATGTCCGACGTGCCCCCAAGAGACGACGAGCGCCGTCGCCTACGGCGACAGGCGCTGCCGGTCTCGCGGGAACAGCGAGAGACTCGCCATCCTCGTCTCTCTGGCTCCCGCTCGCCGGACCGCGTCCAGCCCTACGGGCTGAGACGCTGCCGGTCTCGCGGGAACAGCACCGCCTCCCGGATGTTCTCCAGGCCGAGCATCGTCATGACGAGACGCTCGACGCCGTACGCCCACCCCGAGTGGGGCGGCATGCCGTACTTGAACATCTTCGTGTAGTAGTCGAACTGATCCGGATCGAGCCCCTGCTGGCGGAACCCCTCGACGAGCGCGTCGTAGCGGTGTTCGCGCTGCCCGCCGGAGACGAGCTCCATACGCGGGTGCATCAGGTCGAAGCCCTTCGAGGTGTCCGGGTCGTCCTCGTAATCCTGGATGTAGAAGGGCTTGATCTCGCTCGGCCAGTCCGTGATGAAGTAGTGCCCGCCGACGTCGTCGCCGAGCGCGCGCTCGGCCTCCGTGGAGAGGTCGTCGCCGTAGACGAGCTGCTCGTCGAGTTCGCCCGTGGCGTTGATGCGCTCGATGGCCTCCTCGTAGGTGAGTCGCGGGAAGTCGCCCTCGGGGACGCCGAAGTCGTCGTAGCCGAGGAGTTCGAGCTCGTCGGCGCAGTTCTCCTCGACGGCCTCGTACGCTGCCTTCAGCGTGCCCTCACAGACGTCCATCGCGCCCTCGTGGTCGATGAACGCGGACTCGAAGTCGATCATCGTCGCCTCGTTCAGGTGGCGGGGCGTGTTGTGCTCCTCCGCGCGGAAGATCGGCCCGACCTCGAAGACGCGCTCCAGCCCGGAGCCGACCATCAGCTGCTTGAACAGCTGCGGGCTCTGGTTCATGAACGCCTCCTCACCGAAGTACGTGATCGGGAAGAGTTCCGTGCCGCCCTCCGTGCCCGTCGCGACGATTTTCGGCGTGTTGATCTCCGTGCTGCCGATGCTGCGGAAGTACTCTCGGACCGCGCGCAGGATCTCCGCGCGGATCTCGAAGATCGCCTGGACCTCCTTCTTGCGGAGGTCGAGCGTCCGGTTGTCGAGGCGCGTCGAGAGGTCGGCGTCGACCTTCCCGGACGGGTCGAGCGGCAGTTCCGCGTCGGCCTCGTTGAGCACGTCCACCGACTCGGGCAGCATTTCGACGCCCGTCGGGGCGCGCTCTTCTTCCTCGACGTCACCAGTGACGCTGATGACGGACTCGCGGTGGACGCCGAGTCCCGTCTCCACGAGCTCCTCGGGCATCTCGTCCTTCTCGAACTTCACCTGGATCTTCCCGGATTTGTCGCGGAGGATGAGGAAGGCGATACCGCCGAGGTCGCGGACCTCGTGGACCCACCCGGCGACCGTGACGTGGTCGCCCGGTTCGGCGTCGGCCGTGTACGTTCTGTCGTCCATACGCGCCCCTATCGGCGTGGCGCGCTTAAAGGCCGCCCTTCGCGTCGACGGGTGTGCTCGTGTCTCCTCCCTACCGCGCCGCTTTCCCGTCGCGTGCGCCCTCGACCGTCTCGCGGACCGCCTCACACCCCTCGTCGTGCAGGAGATCGCCGACGACGACGACGTCCGAGCGTTCGCCCATCAGGTAGGCGTCGTCGTAGTCGTGGACGCCGCCGCCGTAGAACAGCGTCGCCTCGTCGAGGGCGTCGTGGGCCGCCGCGACCTTCTCCGGGTCGCCGAGCGTGCCCGAATATTCGAGATAGACGATCTCCTGGCCGAGCATCCGCTCCGCGACCTCCGCGTACGCCGCGACGTCCGCCGCCGTCTGCTCGCAGTCGGCGTCGGTGAGTTCGGCGACGGAGGCCTCCGGGTTCAGGACGATGTACGCCTCGGTCGCGGTGCGGGCCCAGTCGACCGAGTCGAGGCGGACCCACTCCTTGTGCGCGCCGGTGATCCACGCGACGTCGCCCGCGTTCAACACGATGGGGACGAGATAGCCGTCCAGGGCGTCGTCCTCCACGACGACCGCGGGGTTCGATGGCTCCTGATAGAGCGGGACGTCGTGCGTTCGGCAGGCGTCGATGACGCGCTCCATCTTGTCGCTCGTCACGTCGAGGGTGCCGCCGATCTCGATGGCGTCCGTCCCGGTCTCGCAGACGTCGTCGAAGGTCTCGCCGTCGACGAGGTCCTTGTCCGGGTCGACCTTGAGGACGTGGTCCCAGTCGGCCCACGGGGTGTGCATGCTCGGAGTGTCACTCCGGGCCAGCAAAACCCCTTCGGACCGCCGCGTCGCGCGCTCGCCCGCCCCGCGCGCCCGGTCGAGCGCGGTCCCGAACGGCAACCCATTTACTCGCACCACCCCGATTTCCACTCGAATGCCGGTCATCGACTGCGACCCCGAGACGGCACGCGAGCGCCTCACCGAGGCGGGCGCGACGTTCGCCGAGGGGAACACCGACCACGAGCGCTGGCGAGCGACGCTGGGCGACGCGAGCGCCGTCGCTTACGACGACCAGGTCGTCGTGCAGGGGAAACGCCCCCTCGACGTTACCGCGGTCCTCCGCGATCACGGCGGGCGCGTCCACGCCTACTTCGACGGCGCGTCCCGGGGGAACCCCGGTCCCGCGGCGGTCGGCTGGGTACTCATATCGCCCGGCGACGGTATCGTCGCCGAAGGGGGTGACACCATCGGGTCGATGACGAACAACCGCGCCGAGTACGAGGCGCTCATCGCGGTTCTGGAGGCCGCCGTCGACTTCGGGTTCGACGAGATCGAGATCCGCGGCGACTCACAGCTCATCGCCAAACAGGTGACGGGCGAGTGGAACACGAACGATCCCGCCCTCCGCGAGCGACGCGTGCGCGTCCGCGAACTCCTCCGCGAGTTCGACGACTGGTCGATCACGCACGTCCCCCGGGAGGTGAACGAGCGCGCGGACGACCTCGCGAACGAGGCGCTCGACAATGCCTGATCTCGATCCCGAGGTGGTCGAGGAGGCAGAACGCCTCACCCGCCTCGCGCTGCGCGCGAGCGACGACGGCGAAGCGGCGGCCTACCGCGAACGCCGCGACGCCCTGCTCGACGAGGCGGGGTACGCGGCCCGCGAGCGCGAAGACGACGGTGCGGTGACGCTCGTCTGCTACCCCCAGGCGTGGCTCGACGAGACGGGAACGATACGGATGAACGCGTTCGACCCGGATGAGGCCGTCGAGCGGTCGCTCGGCGGACCGGGCGATCCCGAGCGGTGGGACGACGTCGCCGAACACAATCGGGGGATCGCCCGAACGGTCCACGAGGAACACGGAAGCGTTCACGGCGAGACGGCGACGGCGCTCGCGGCGTTCGCCAGCAACCACTACGCGAAGCCGATCGAGGCGCTCACGCGGGACGAACTCGCCGAATTCCGCGAGGAGTATCTCGTCCGGAACGCGTGGCCGAGCGCGGAACAACTCGACCGCCTCGCCGAGTCGCTTCGCTACGCGTTCGCTGTCGTAGACGAAGAACCGCCGTAGCGCGCGGTGCGCACCGCGCGGCGCTACTCGTTGTCGGCGACGACGTCACGGACCCGCTGTGCGCGCTCGTCGTTCGCGATGAACTTCCCGAGCGCCCACGAGAGATCGTCGAAGACGGCCTCGACACCCGCGTCCGTCAACGCGTACTGGTTCGTCCGTTTGTCGAGTTCGCTCTTCTCGACCAGCCCTTCCTCGACGAGGTCGTCGAGGTTCGGGTAGAGTCGTCCGTGGTTGACCTCTTCGCCGTAGTACTCCTCGAGCTCCCGCTTGACTGCGAGCCCGTATCGTGGTTCCTCCGACAGGACCACCAAGATGTTCTTCTGGAACGCTGTCAGATCGCGGGCGCTGGTGCGCGCCGCGGGTTGTGCCTCTGACATAGCTGATTTAAGACACACACAGTATTTAAACGCTTCTCACGCTTCCGACGCTGAGCCAGGCTTCGACGACCCGAAAGGCCCATTACGGCGTCAATCACACACCAAATCGTTATGGTCAACCTCTGGGAAGACCTCGAAACTGGGCCCGACGCGCCCGACACCGTCTACGCGGTCGTCGAGTGTCTGAAGGGCGAGCGCAACAAGTACGAGTACGACAAGGACATCCCGGGCACGGTGCTCGATCGCGTCCTCCACTCGAACGTCCACTACCCCTCGGACTACGGCTTCATGCCGCAGACCTACTACGACGACGAGGACCCCTTCGACGTCCTCGTCCTCGTGAAAGACCAGACGTTCCCCGAGTGCGTCATCGAGGCCCGCCCCGTCGCCCTCATGAAGATGGACGACGACGGCGAACAGGACGACAAGGTCATCGCCGTCCCCGAGGAGGACCCGCGCTACGACCACATCGAAGACGTTGAGGACCTCACTGACCAGAAGAAGGCCGAGATCGCCGAGTTCTTCGAGACCTACAAGAACCTCGAGGAAGGCAAGGAGGTCGCCGTCGGCGACTGGGAGGATGCTCAGTCCGCCAAGGACGCCATCGAGCACGCCCAGGAGCTCTACGAAGAGAACTTCTAACGTCTCACTCTGCCCGCACTTTTTCCGCGTGACCCGCCCGATTACCGGCGGGTATCCGTCGCCGTCCCGCCGATTCGCTATGCGCATGGGTAATACTTTGGACGTGGCGGCGCTATCGCCGTGTATGTCCACGGATCGACCGGCGGTCGGCCTCGATCACCTCACCGTCGTCCCGACGAACTTCGACGGCGCGGACGGCGATGCTGAGGACGGGAACGACGAGTAGCGCGTCGTGCACGCGCGGCGTTGGGGTGGCTCCCGTTCCACCGTCCCGTATCGCTCATAGACAGAGGCGAGACGCCGGGATGAACGAAGCTTCTTAAGCCGCTCGCCCGGAAACGGTGTGTATGGGACTCTTCGACCGGCTCCGGGGCGACGACGGCCCGCGGGTCGCGTTCATCGGTATCGACGGCGTGCCGTACTCGCTCGTCGCCAACCACCCTGAGGTATTCGAGAACCTCACGGCGATGGCTGAGGACGGAGCTGGCGGCGAGATTGAGAGCATCGTCCCGCCCGAATCGAGCGCCTGCTGGCCCTCCCTCACGACGGGCGTCAACCCCGGAAAGACGGGAGTTTACGGCTTTCAGGACCGCGAGACGGGCACGTACGACACGTACGTTCCGATGGGCCGGGACGTGCAGACCACCCGGATCTGGGACCGCGTCGTCGACGCAGACCGGTCGGCGTCCGTCTTCAACGTCCCCGTCACCTTCCCGCCCCAGCGCAACGTCGATCGGATGGTGTCGGGGTTCCTCTCGCCCGGCGTAAAGAAGGCCTCCCACCCGAGCGATGTCGGCGACTACCTCGACGAGCAGGGGTATCGCATCGACGTCAACGCCAAACTCGGCCACGACGAGGACAAAACCGAGTTCATCGAGGACGCCCACCACACCCTCAAGAAGCGCTACGAGGCCTTCGACCACTACCTCACGCAGGACGACTGGGACCTCTTCTTCGGCGTCTTCATGACGACCGATCGGGTCAACCACTTCCTCTTCGAGGACTACCAGCGCGACGGCGAGTACGAAGCGGAGTTCTTCGACTTCTACCGGCAGGTGGACGAGTACATCGGGAAACTCCGCGAGGCCGCTCCCGACGACGTGACGTTCGTCGTCGCCTCCGACCACGGCTTCACGACGCTCGACTACGAGGTCCACCTCAACCATTGGCTCGAACAGGAGGGGTGGCTCTCCTTCGAGGACGAGGAGCACGACAGCCTTGCCGACATCGCCGACGACACGCGCGCGTACGCCTTTGTCCCCGGGCGCTTCTACCTCAACCTCGAAGGGCGCGAGCCTCGCGGGAGCGTCGCACAGGACGACTACTACGAGGTTCGCGACGAGCTCAAAGCCGAGATCGAGGCGCTCGAAGGACCGGACGGCGAGCCGGTCGTCGACCGCGTCGTCGAGAAGGAGGACGCCTTCGCGGGCGACCACGACGAGATCGCACCCGACCTCGTCGCCATTCCGAACCACGGCTTCGACCTGAAGGCCGGCTTCCGCGGGAGCGACGCGATCTTCGAGAAAGGCCCGCGCAACGGGATGCACTCCTTCGAGAACGCGACGCTCGTTACCGACGCCCCGGACGTCTCGATCGGCGAGGCGAACCTCTTCGACCTGACGCCGACGATGCTCGATCTGATGGACGTCGACTTCGACGCCACCGACTTCGACGGCGGCAGCCTCGTCAAGGGCTGAGGGTCGCGTACCTTCTTATACGATCGCGCGACCACCTCGTCGCGTGTCCACCGACTTCCGCGCCGACGCGACCGATCACCGTCTGATCCACGGCGAGCGCGCCGACGCGACCGATTCACGCCCGACGCATAGCGAGCACGACGAGACGTCGGGTCGCGTCGCGACGACCGAGCACACCGACACTCCGGAACGCGACGCGACGACCGAGCGCGGTCACGCTCCCGATCGTACCGACGTCGACGCCAGACTTCGCGCCGTCGAACGCGCCTTCGAGCCGGCCGAACCGACACCCGAGAGGGGGGACGATTCGACCGGCGGCGAACCCGAACACAGCGCGTCCGACACCACCGACCCAACGCTCGATGTGCGTCTCGCCGCCGTCGAGCGCCGTCTCGACGACCTCGACGCCGCCGTCCAATCCGTGCAGGGATATGTCGGTACCCTCGACGCGGTGAACGAGTCCGTCGAACGCCGCGCGAACGCCGCCCTCGCGGCCGCCGAACGCCCGCGCCCGACGCATCCGCTTCCCGACCTCCCCGATCCCGAACCCGCCGTGAACGACGATGACGACCCCGGATTTCTCGCTCGCCTCGTCCGGTGAGCGTCCTCCGCGTGCTCCTCGCAGTCGTGCTTGCTGGCGCGCTGATCGTGGCCGCTGCACCGGTCGTCGACGACGCCCGCGACGCGAACGCCGCGCGTGCCGGCCACGTCGCCGCGATCGACGTCCGAAACGCCATCGTCGGCCTCACCGCCAGCACGCCCGCACCGCCCGGCGCGCCGGCCGCCGAACGAACCGTCACCGTCTCGCTTCCGCGTCCCGACGCCACCACCGCACCTGTCTCGCTCCTCGTCGGGAGCGTGCCGGACGCGCCGGACGCCGCCACGACTGACGTCGTCGCGGTCGGTGTCGACGGTGGCACTCGGGCGACTGTCCTCCCCGTCGACCTCCGCGTTCACGACGGCTACGGCACACTCCGCGACGACGACACGGGGCTTCGCGTTACGCGCCGGGCAACGCTCACGCTCCGCTACGTGCTGGTCGATCAAACCCCGACGGTGGTCGTCGCACCCGCCTCGGGGGCGACGGTTTATACGCCAGCGCGGCACGACGACGCCGCGTGACCCTCACTGATTTCCTCCCGTCGCGGGGCGACGCGCCCGCGGCGTGCGCGTGCGTCCCCGACTACGCCGACAGGCGACTCGATGTGAGCGCCGACGACTGCCCCGGTCGCGGCGACCTCGCTGCCCACCCGTTCTGCCGCGAGACGGTCGTCCGTGCCCTCGACGGCCGTGATACCGATGCCATCCGCGTCACCGCAGACGGCCTCGAACGGCGGTACGGTCCCGACGCCGTCGCGCTCCTCGTCGCCGCCGGTGAGTTCGCCGCGCGCATCGCCCGACTCGACCCGCAACTCGCGTCGCACGCGTGGCGCGATCCGCGTGCCACCGCCCGCGAAGCGACGGGCCGCGCCGGTACTGTCGCGTCGCTCGCCGCCGAGACCGGGCTGGCGGACGCACTCGACGTCGCCCCGGAGCGCGCGTTCGCCGCCTACCGCGGGCCGGCGCTCGCGCTCGCACACGTCGATCCCGTCCCATCCGCCGACGCGACGCTGCTCGATACCCGCGAGGTTGCCCCAGACACCACGGCGCGCCGCTATGACTGCCCGAACGCCCTCCCGATCTACCATCTCGTTCCCGCCGACGCGACGCTCGACGCGACGGACCACCGCGCGCTCGACGCCGCCGTCGAGCGTCTCGTGGCCGCTGACGCGCCCAGACCGGATCGCGCGATCGCTGCGGTCGTCGACGATCCGACCCGCGTCGCGCCACTCGCACGCGTTCTCCGAAAACACACACGCGGGTACGGCGTCCTCGACGACCTATTCGCCGACGAGCGCGTTAGCGACGTCTTCGCGCCCGCCCCGGCCGATTCGACGCCGCTCTACGTCCGCTGCGACGGCGAGCGCCACCGGACGAACATCCGACTCACCGCGGGCGGCGCGGCTGCGCTCGCCTCGCGCTTCCGTGCTGGAAGCGGCCGCGCGTTCTCCAGCGCCGACCCGACGCTCGATGCCGTCGCCGAGGACGTCGCCGGCCGTCGTGTCCGGGTCGCCGGCGTCACCGGTCCGGCGAGCGATGGGCCGGGGTTCGCCTTCCGGGCGCACGGCGGCGATATCTGGACGCTCGCCCGCCTCGTTGCCGGGGGGACGCTCCCGCCCGACGCCGCGGCGCTCTGCTCGCTCGCCGTCGAACGCGGCGCGGCCGGCCTCGTCGCCGGCGCTCGCGGCGCGGGCAAGACGACACTCCTGTCCGCGCTCCTCACCGAACTGCCGCGCGACGTCCGTACCGTCGTCGTTGAGGACACCCCGGAGCTGCCCGTGGCGGCCCTCCAGCGCGACGGCCGCGACGTGCAGGGCCTCCGTACCGACCTCGACGGCGACGGACTCTCGCCGGACGACGCGCTGCGCACCGCGCTCCGGCTCGGCGAGGGCGCGCTCGTCGTCGGCGAAGTTCGAGGCACGGAAGCCGGCACGCTCTACGAGGCGATGCGCATCGGCGCGCACGTCAGCGCCGTGCTCGGGACGATCCACGGCGAGGACGGTGCCGCGGTCCGCGAACGCGTCGTCTCCGACTTGGGTGTTCCACCGTCGGCGTTCGACGCGACGGATGTCGTCGTCAGCGCCGGCCGTCTCGACGGTGCTCACCGCGTCCTCCGGATCGAGGAGTACCACGACGGCGAGTTTCACGCGCTCTACGCCCTCGATGGGACGAGCCTTCGCGCGACACCCCGGCTCCGCGAGTCGGCGCTCCTCGCGTCGCTCGCCCGACCCGGCGAACCGCTCGCGGACGTGTACGCCGCGCTCGACGCACGGGAGCGCGAGATCGCGGAGCGCGCCGCGACGCGCTCGTGACCCGGTCTACCGCACCGCTCGACGACGCCCTCGTCCGCGTCGCCGCGCGTCTTCCCGACGTTCCCGTCCCCGTTCCGGCCGACCTCCACGCGACGCTCACCGCGTTGGACTGGCGCGCGACGCCGGCAGACGTCGCGCGCATCACCGCGGGCTTCATCGTCGTCGCCGTCGTCGCGCTGCCCGCCCTCGCTGTCGCGCCACTCCCGGCGCTCGTGGTCGCGGCTTACGCCCTCGCGGGCGCGTGTGCCGTCCGATACGCCCCGACGCTCGCTCTCGCGCTCCACGAGAGCCGCCTCGTCGGTGCGGGACCGGGGTTCGTCGCCCGCCTCGCGCTTCGCGTCCGGATCGAGCCGTCAGCGGAAGGTGCGGCCGCGTTCGCCGCCAAGACGGGTGACGACGCCCTCTCCAACGCGCTCGCGGACGCCGTCACTGTGACTGCCGGCACCCCGGAAACGCCGCTCGACGCCGTCGCGGGATCGCTGCCGACACCCGGTCTCCGCCGCGCCGTCGCGCTCGTCCGCGCCGCGGTCGAGACGCCCGCAGTTGCTCGCGGCCGCGTCCTCGATCGCGCGCTCGCCGCCGCCCACGACGCCACCGAACGCCACGTTCGCGAGGCGACGCGTGCCGTTCGCGGCCCCGTCAACGCCGTCTACGCCTTCGGCGTGATCCTTCCGCTCGCGCTCGTTGGCCTCGTCCCCGTTGCGCCCGCCGCCGGCGTCACGCTCCCGCTCGGGTTCGTCGCCGTCTGCTACGACGTCGTCCTCCCGCTCGCGCTCCTCGCCGTCGCCGCGTGGGCGCTCGCGAACCGCCCCGCTGTCTTCCCTGCCGGTCGCGCGGACGCGAACGTTCCCCTCGACCGCCGTCGTGCCGCGCTCGCAGGCATCGGTGCCGGTGCCTTCGCCGCTGTCGGCTGCGTCGCCCTCGGCGTCGCGTGGGCGCTCCCGATCACCGTCCCGTGCTGTGCACTCGGGGCCGCGCTCGTCGTCGCCACCCGTCCCGTCCTCACGATCGACGAGCGCGCTGCTGCCGTCGCTGACGGCCTTCCCGATGCCACCGCTGTCGTCGGCCGCCGGCTCGCGGCCGGCGACCCACCAGAGACAGCCGTCGCCGCCGTCGGCGACACTCTCCACGGTCCCGCGGGTACGCTGTTCGCCGCGGCCGACCGGACTCGTCGCACACTCGGTCGACCGCTCGACGACGCGTTCTTCGGCCGCCGCGGCGTCGTCGGCCCCGAGCACGGCCCGCGCGCCGCCGGCACCGTTCGGCTCGTCCTTGACGCCGCGACCGGTGGCGCGGCTGGCGGACGCGTCCTCACCGAGGTCGCCGACGGGCTCGACGCGGTCAAACGCCTCGAAACGGAGGCTCGCGCCGACCTCGCTGACCTCGTCGATACCCTCGTCCGCACCGGCGGGCTGTTCGCGCCGCTCATCGCCGGCGCGACCGTCACGCTCGCCGGCCACGTCGGCTCCTTCGGCGGTACCGGGGGCACGCTGTCAGTCCCGACACTCGGCCTCGTCGTCGGCGGCTACGTCGCGTGGTCTGCCGTCGTTCTCACCACGCTTGCCGTCTGTCTCGATCGTGGGGTCCGCCCCGCGCCGCTCTGCTACCGCGTCGGCGTCGCGCTCGCGAGTGCCGGTGCGTGTTACGCCTGTGCCGCCGCGGCCACCGCGGTCCTGCTCTAGTTCTTCCGTGATGGGGGGCACACCTGGGGCCATGTTCGACACGCAGGGCGACGCACTCCCGACGTGGGTCGCCCTCACGCTCGTCGCCGGGACCGCGCTGGCGGCCGTCACCGCGATCCCCGACTCGCCGACGCCCGACGCGACCGCCGTCGCGAACGCCGTCGATGCCGTCACAGCCGGCGAGTACGCGGCCGCGCACACCGTTCCGACGGACGCCACGACCGTCCGCGTCCGCCCGACACGCGTCGCGCTCCGGAACGACGCCGGCGCGACGCACGCGACGTTCGCACGACCGATCACGCCCGCTGACACGCCGCGGCTCCGTCGCGTCCTCCGCGGTGACGCCCCGCTCGATGTTTATCCCTCGATCGCCGCGTTTCGAGCTGACGTCCAGCGTGCGCGCGCTGCCGACACGAGCGCCGACTGGCGGCCGTCTCTCGACTCGCTGCGCGTTCGTCGCGTCGTCCTCGGAGGTGTCGATGTCACGCTCCTCGGGTAGAGCGCAGGTCGAACCGACCGCCGCGCTCGCCGCCGTCCTCGCGCTAACCGTGGCACTCGGGATCTACGCGTCCGCTTACGCCATCGTCCCGACGGGTCACGAATCCCCGACGACGCCGACGACGACCGCTCTCGCCGCCCTCGACGACGATATCGGGCCGGGACCGGTTGACCCGATGACGCTCGGATCGGCGGTCCGTGCGCTTCCCGTGACGGGATCGTTGAACGCGACGCTCCGCACGCCGACGCGTGTCTGGTCGGTCGGCCCGCCGCGGCCGCGCCGTGCCGACGTCGCGTCGGCTCCCCTTCCGGTTCGCGTCGAACCCGGTCGCGTCCGGCCCGGACGGCTCACCGTGGCGGTGTGGCGATGAGTCATCGTCGTGGGCTGAGCACCGTCCTCGACGTCGCCGTCTGCGTCCTCCTGATCGGCGGCGCGGTCACTACGCTCTCGACGATCGTTCCGACCGATCCGCCGGCCGACTCCGCACCCGGCGCGACGGCCCGCACTGCCCTCGACAGCACCGCTGTCGTTCCCGTTGGCGACACTACGGTTCGCGGGTCGATCGCCGCGCTGCTCGCCGACGCCGCCGTCGCGCGCAGTGCGAGAATCGCGCCACCCGGCTACGTCCGGGCCGTCGAGCGTGTTGCCACCCGCCGCCTCGCCAACGCCACCCGTCGCGCGTCGCTCACCGCGTCGTGGCGACCCGACGACCCGTGTCGCACAACAGCTCTCACGGTCGGGACGCCACCACCGCCCGGCGGTGCCGTCGATGCAGTGACCCTCGTTGTTCCGACCGGGAACGGCACGACCTGCGGCGACGCGCCGGTCCACCTCACCCTCCGGACGTGGTCGCGGTGAGGCTCGACCCGTTTCCGGATCAGCGTGGCCGCATTCCGTTCGCCGTCATCGGCGCGCTCCTCTTGATCACCAGCGCGGTGCTGGCCGCGGGGATCGCCGGCCAACCCGCCGCCACGGGGTACGACGCCGGGCCCGCGCTCGCGGCGTCGTGGACGGCGACCCACGCCGCGACCGAGCGGGCGGTGCTGCGCGCGAGCGTCGCCGCCGCCCAAAATCCAGTCCTCGAACGCGCCGACACACCGTACGGTCGCGTACTGAACGCGAGCGATCCGTTCCACGACGCCCTTCGCCTTCGGATCTATCTCGCGGTCGCCGACGCGCTGCCCGAGAGCGCGGTGACCCTCGATGGCGTCACCGCGACGGCGTCGCTCCCCGGCATCGTCTCGCCCACGGACGCCCGCACCGCCATCGAGCGCGTGACGCTCGTCGGTGTCGAAAACGATACCGCGATCCGCGTTCACGTCGACGGTGTTCGCGTCGTCGCGACCCGTTCCGGTGCCGTCGTCGACTCGCGCGAACGGACCGTTACCGTCACTGCGCCCACGCCGATACTTGCCGTCCACGATCGCGTCGGGTTGTTCGAGGCGCGTCTCGACCGCGGCGTGACCGACGGGCCGGGGCTCGCGCGCCGCGCGACCGTCTCGCTCACCGCGCTCGCGGAGGCGCGCGGCCTCGCGCAGTATGGCGGCGCGCCGATCAGCAACGTCGTCGCGAACCGCCACGTCGCGCTCGCGACGAACCGCGGCGTCCTCTCGCTCGAACGCGCGACGTTCGGCAGCGCGGACCCACTCGGCGTCGACGCGACGCGGCGCGCGGCCGTCACGGTCGCCGGCCGCGACCTGCTCGTCGGTGCGCAGGCGACCGCTGAGGGACTGAACGGGACCGCCGCGGCCGCCGCCGGAGAGACGCTCGCGACGCTCGACCCCGGCACCGCGAACCCACAGCCGGTGCCGCTCGAACCCGTTGCGGACGACGCCCTCGTCGCGTTCGTCGACGGCGACGGTACCGACTCGATCGATGCGACGATCCGGCGCGCGTACGCTGTCGCCGTTCGTCTCGGCATCCGCATCTCCGCCGACGGTCGGCCGTCCACACCCGCCGTTCCACGGGGGTACACCCGCGTCGACTCGTTCTCGGGCTCGGTCAGCATCGGCAACGAGAGCTACCGCGTCGCCGTGGTCGTCGGTGCGCGCCCCGCGACCGGCCGCAGTCTCCCCGGCGTGACCGACGGGCCGGCGTGGGTCCGCGAGCGCGCGGTGCGGCGCGCCATCGACGACGAGATCGGCGGCTCGGTCGCGAGCCGTGCCGTCGCCGGGGCGCTCGATACCCACTTCCTCGTCCATCCCGAGGTGCCCGCACCGCGCCGTCGCGCGGTCCTCGACGCGCTCGCACGGACGCATATGGCGCTGCGGAACGTCACGACGCACGCCGAGCGACGCGCCTTCCTCGACGGTGACCCGCTCGCCTCGCTTCCGCCCGCGATCGGCGCGACCGTGGATGGAATGCCCGCGTCACCGACAGTCGACGAGCGCGCCGCCGCGCTCGTCCGCGATGCCTACGCCGACCGCGTCCACGCCCTCGTCTCGTCGCGCCGCTCGACGCTCGCGAGTGCGCAGGCCTCGCTCCGCGAGCGGCTGACCGGCCGCGGCGTTTCCGTCACGCCGCCGCCCCTCGCGGGCCCGGACGCGCCGCCGGTCCCGATGACCGTCTCCGCCGATCCGGCGTACCTCTCGCTCGCCCGCGTGACGCCCGCCGACGCACCGATCGACGCGTCGTACTACCCGCTCGCCGCACGGAACGACAACCTGTTCACGGTGCCGTCGGCCGACATCGTCGAGAGAGCCCTCTCCCTGGTGACGACGGGCCACGCCGAGCCAGTGTCGTACGCGACGGCGGCGCAGACTCTCTACGCGGCCGAACGGGCCGGTGTTCACCGTTCGGAACTCGAGCGCGCCGTCAGCGACGCGACCGACACGGCCCGCGGGGCGATGGCGGCGACGCTCCGGCGACACGCGGGACTCTCGAAGCCGGCCCGTGAGCGGGCCCTCGACACCGCGTTCGCCCGCTGGTCGACGCCGGCGACACGCGCGCTCGCCGTCGCGAACGGATCGCTTCCGGCCGCGGTCGCCGCGGCGGCAGCCGAGAGTGGTGCCGACCAGCCCGACCTGCTCGCCGCGCGCCTCCAGCACGCCGTCCGCGAGCGGCGGTCGGGGACCGCCCTTGTCGTCGGCGGCTCGGCGGTCGATCCGGTTCGAGCGACGATCACGTCGCGAATCGCCACAGCTGCCACGGACGCGACGCAGACGGCGGCCGAGCGAGCCCTCGCGCGTTCGACGCTCGCACTCCTCCCGTCGGGGCTCCCGATCCTCCCGCTCCCCAGTCAGTGGTACGTCACCGCGAACGCGTGGCACGTCGCGGCCCGCGGCGGCTACGCGCGCTTCGAGGTCGCCGCCCCGCTCGGCCGGCCGGGCGTCGCCGACGGGTCGCTGCGCTACGTCCGGGCGGACGCACCCGTGACGCTCGACGTCGATGGTGACGGCCGCGCGGAGCGCCTCGGACGCGACACCGCACTCGCCTTCGACTATCGGACGGGCGTCGTCGCGGTCGTGCCACCGGGCCCGCGCGGCGTCGGCGATGTCGGGCACATGTCCGAGATCTCGGCGGGCTGGACGGCCCGCGCCGAGTGAGAAGCCCCATTTAGCCCGAGCGCCACGGTTCGGGTATGCTCACAGCGGACATCGCCGAACCCGAGGCGACCTCGCCCGAGGCGCTTCGGACGCAGTATCTGGGCGCACTCACGGCGGTTCTGGAGGGGCGCGGAACCGAGGCCGTCGCCGCGGAGACCGACCTCACGGCCGAGCGTATCGCGGCGCTGCTCGACGACCCCGACGCCGTGACCGTCGAGGAGACCGCCGCGGTCCTGTCGTGCTCGCCCGACTATCCAGCGGCCGAGGACTACCTCCTCGAGATTCGGGACCACCTGATGCTCCAGATGAGTTCCGCGGTCGTCGACGTCGGCTCGCTCCAGCGCGCGATCGAAACGGACCTCGACGCGAAGGCGCTCCAGCAGAAAGTTGAGGGCCGCCGCGAGATGACGCTCGAGGAGTACGCACGCGTCGTCCACCACCTCGCGGTCGAGAACCCGTGGTGACGATGCGGGTCGCCATCCTCGGTTGTGGCTACGTCGGCCTCGAACTCGGCCGACAGCTCGCCGCGGCCGGCCACGAACCGATCGGCGTCCGGCGCTCCGACGACGGCCTTGCCGCGATCCGCGACGCCGGCTTCGACGCCGTGCGCACGGACGTGACTGACGCGGAGAGCCTCGCGGCCGTCCCCGACGTCGATGCGGTCGTCTTCGCGGCCTCCTCGGGTGGTCGGGACGCCGACGCCGCCCGCCGCGTCTACGTCGAGGGACTGCGCACCGCGATCGACGCCTTCGGCGAACGCGAGCAGAGCCCGGATCAGTTCGTCTACACGTCGAGTACGGGCGTTTACGGCGATCACGATGGCGACTGGGTCGACGAGGAGACGGCGCTCGATCCGACGACGGAGAAGACCGAGGTGCTCGTCGAGGCCGAACGCGTCGCCCGCGAACGCCCGGCCGAACACGGCATGACGGGTCGCGTCGTCCGCTTCGCCGGTCTCTACGGCCCGGATCGCTACCGGCTGGAGCGATACATTACCGGATCGGTCGTCGAGGGCTATCTGAACATGCTCCACCGCGACGACGCCGCGGGGATCGTCCGCTTCGCGCTGACCGAGACGGACGAACCGCTGCTGCTCGCAGTGGACGACGACCCGGTCGACAGACGCGATCTCGCGGACTGGTTGGCCGACGCCTGTGGCGTCGCACACCCGGAGAAGGTCTCGCAGGCCGAACGCCTCGCGGACGACGATCTTTCGGAGGCGGCGCGTCGACGGCTCACGACGAGCAAGCGGTGCTCGAACGCCCTCGTACGCGATCTCGGCTACGAATACGCGTATCCGACGTTCCGCGAGGGGTACGAAGCGGCGGTGCGCGCGTATCGCGCCAAGCGGTAGGCCGCCGTCGCTCGGCCGGTGCCGTTCGGCCGACGCACCGGCTTCGCCCGACTTTTTGCGGCCGCGCGCTCACACTCGCGCATGGAGTACACGCAGGAGCGGGTGGCGACGCTCCACGATTACGGCGGGGCGAGCCCGGACGCCCCGGTCGGCCGCGCGACGGTCGTCGTCCCGATGACCGAGCGGGAGTACGCGGGGCTCGCCGCCGAGGGCGTCCTCTCGACGCTCGCGGCGCTCGACCCCGAGCGCGTCCTCGTCCCGCTGCGCGCGCCCGCCGAGCGCGTCCCGGCCTTCCGCGAATGGCTCGACGGCTTTGATCTCCCTTTGGAGGTGCTCTGGTGCTCGGGGCCGCGCCTCGCCGACCTGCTGGACGCGGTCGGCCTCAGCGGCGCGGCCGGGAAGGGGCGGGATGTTTGGCTGGCGCTCGGGCTCGCGGCCGACTCCGAGCACGTCGTCCTCCACGATGCGGACGCGGAGAGCTACAGCGAGCGTGACGTCCCGAAGCTCCTCGCACCGCTCGCCGGCGACTTCGATTTCACGAAGGGGTATTACGCCCGCGTCGAGTCCGGGCGACTCTACGGGCGGCTCTTCAGGCTCTTCTACGAACCGCTCGTGACGGCGCTCGCCGAGCGTCACGACCACGAAATCCTCGACTATCTCGGCGCGTTCCGCTACGCGCTCGCCGGCGAGTGCGCGATGACGGGCGACGTCGCGCGCTCGCTGCGCGTCCAGCGGCGCTGGGGCCTCGAAGTCGGGACGCTCGGCGAGGCCTACCGGAGCGCGGGCCCCGACGGCGTCGCCCAGGTCGATCTTGGCTTCTACGAACACGACCACCGCGCGGTCTCGGGACCGACGGGGCTCGGCGACATGAGCGAGGGTGTCGGCGACGCGCTCCTCCGCGTCGTCGAGGAGGCCGGCGTCAGCCCGGATTACGACACGCTCCCCGAGCGCTACGCCGCGATAGCCGAGCGCTTCGAGCGCGGCTACGCGGCCGACGCGGCGTTCAACGGCTTCGAACACGACCCGGCCGCCGAGCGCGAGCAGGTCGAGACGTACCGTGCGGCCGTGAGTGAACCTGGCCCCGACACTCGCCTCCCCGCGTGGGACGACGCCCCGCTCTCGACGGCGGAGGTCCGCGAGGCCGCGGCGGCGGACCTCGACGCGGTACGTTGAAGCGCCCGCGACGCGCACGGAACAGCCATGTCCCTCGACCCGGACGAACTCGCGGGCGTCTGTGACCTCTTCGGTGGCTTGACGCGCGACGAACTTGCGGCCGCACTCGCGGACCTCGCCGCCCGTCGTGGCGACGACTACGACCGCGAGACACACGACGCGGCCGTCGCGGACGCCTGTGAGGCGTACGTGCTCGTCGAGATTAGTCCGGATGCGCTCGACAGCCTCGACGGCGTCGCGGCGGACGTGCCGCTGCTCGTCATCGGCCCGCGCGCGTTCCCGACGCTCCCCGAGGGCGGCGAGGACCTGCCGCACCTGATTGATGCACCCCGGCGCGACGTCCCGAGCGACGCGGTCGAAACCGCGATCCGCGCGCGCCTCGCGGCCGACGTGGCCGCGCTCGACGACGGTGAGACGCGTGATCGGGAGTCGGCGGCGGACGCGCCCGATGCGGACGTCCTCATCGACGTCACGTATGACGCCGCAGCCCTGACGGGAACCGACTTCGCCGACGTCCGCGAGCGCATCGCGGATGCGCGGTGACGTGACCCGAGGAACGATTAAGGGGGCGAGGTGTCTGCACATCGGTATGGACCTCGGTCGCATCGCCACGCGCCGCCCGGCAACGACCGCCGGCGCGGAACGCGAGGCGGCCGTCCTCGTGCCGGTTATCGAGCGGGACGACGGCCCCGCGATCCTCTTCACGAAGCGCGCGGCCCACCTCGGCGAACACCCGGGGCAGATGAGCTTCCCTGGGGGCGGGCGCGAACCGAGCGACGACGACGCGACGGCGACGGCACTCCGCGAGGCCGACGAGGAGATCGGGCTCCACCCCGAAGAGACCCGCGTCGTGGGTCGCCTCGACGACATCGAGACGGTGACCGACTACGCGATCACGCCGATCGTCGCCCGCGTCCCCGATCGGACGTACGACCCGGATCGCCGCGAGGTCGCAGAGGTCGCCGTTCTCCCCCTCACGGCGCTGCTCGACCCGGCGAACTACGAACTGGAGCGCCGCGAACACCCTGAGCATGGCGAACTCGACGTCCACTTCTTCCGCGTCGAGGGGTACACGGTCTGGGGGGCGACCGGCCGCATCCTCGCACAGTTCCTCGAACTCGCCTGCGGGTGGGAGCGCCCGACGACGCCGGATCGGGTCGTCGATCCCGACGCGGAGCCCTGAATCCGCTACGCTTTTGCCGGTGACGCGGCGTAGTACGGACGAACATGGTCGCACAGACGAGTGGTCGCGTTCCAGCACCGGTCTAAGTTCTCCCCCGTGAATACGACACGTTCCCGACACGCCGACGTGGAGGTCCAGTCGTGCTGAGCGCTGCCGCCCGCGCCCGCGAAACCGGTATCGACGCGGTGGCGCTGAAGCCGATGGAGTGCGACGTGCGCGTCGCGTCCGCCCTCCCCTTCGACACCGTCGTGATCGACTACGAGGGTCGAGAGCACCTCCCCGAGACGGACATCCTCGCGGACCTCGCGGCCGCGTGCGACCTCCGCCTCACGACGCCCGTCCGTGCGAGCGGGTTCGACCCGCTCGGCGACGACTCGCTCGCTGCGACACTCCCTGACGCCGCGGGCCGCGTTCTCGTCGCCGGCCACGGCGCGTATCTCGACGGCGACGAGCAGGCCAAACGCATCGCACCCCGGCTCGGTGCAGCCGTCGAGACACACCCCGACGCGTGGGTCGGCACCGAGGGGATCGAGCGCGTCGCGCTCGCCACTGGCGCTGGCCAGTTCGAGTTGCTCTCGCGCTCGACGGACCGCGACCTCGGCGCGCTCCGCGCGGCGGGCTATGCGGGACAGATCGCACTCTACGCGCCCGTCGTGCTCGCCGACGACGAGGACGCGATTCTCGACGCGGTCGGCGACTACACGGCTCGACGCGGTCCCGTGCGGCGCGCGCTCCCGGACGACGCTGCGACCGACGGGTCGGCGAGCGGGCGCGCCCGCGAGGTGCTCTCCGCTGCCGTGCGCGACTACGCGCTCGTCGGCGACGCCGAGACGGTGGGCGAACGCGTCGCGGAACTGAAGGCCGCAGGCGCGGACACCGTCGTCGGCTACCCTGCCCGCGGTCCCGAGGCGTTCCGCTAGTCGAGGACGAGATACGTCTTCTCGCCGTCGCGTTCGAAGTGTGCGTCGCGCTCGCGGACGAACGAGCGCACCCACGCGAACGACGTTTCGGTGACGTCGATCCGCGCCTCCTCACGACCCGGTTCCCCGACGACGTCTGCCCCATCGACGCTCATACACCGGTCTACGACTCCTTCCCGCTAATAACTCACCCGTGCGCGCAGTGAAAGTGAAAGTGGTCGTCTCGGTGCGTCTGCGTCCGTGTTTGGTCGATCGAGCGAACCCTCACACGTTGAAGTGCCTGCCGTTCCACCGATCGGTATGCACGGACTCGGACGCGTGGGCGACGGACGGCGGGCCGCGCGATGGCCGGGTGGCTGCGCGCCGACGGGGTGGCCGCGATGACGGCGCGCTCGGTCGCGGTCGTCGGCGGCGGTGCGGTCGGGCTGACCGCCGCGTACGACCTCGCCCGCCGCGACGCGGCCGTGACGCTGTACGAGCGTGACGCGCTCGGTGCGGGGAGCACGGCGCGCGCGGCCGGCATCGCCTACGACGCCTACGCCGAGGACATCGACGTCACGCTCGCTGAACGCGCCATCGAGCGGTTTCGGGAGTTCTCGGGTGAACGCGACTTCCGCTTCGCGCACGCACCGTATCTCTGGTTCGTCACGGAGGGTGGGGCGGCCGCGGGCGCGATCCGCGAGCAGGTCGAGCGGATGCGCCACCACGACCGCGACGTGTCGCTCGTCGATCCCGATGCGATCAGACAGGAGTTCCCGGTGCTCCGAACGGACGATATCGTCGCCGCCGGCCTCGCGCGCACGGCCGGGACAGTCGATCCCGAGACCTACGTCGATCTGCTCGCTACGAAGGCGCGCGCGGCGGGCGTCACGATCCACACTGGCACGCCGGCATCAGTCGCCCTCGGTCCGCCGCGAGTGAACGGCACGGCGTACGACGCCGTCGTCGTCGCTGCGGGCGCGTGGTCGGGCGACGTGCTCGCCGACGCGGGCGTCTCCGTTCCACTCGAACCGTACCGCGTGCAGGCGCTCGTCGCCGGCGGACCGGCCATCCCGATCCTCTACGACGCGACGCGGGAGTATTACGCTCGCCCGCACCCGAACGGCGTCGTCGCGGGCGACGGCGTCACGACGCCCACCGATCCGGACGACTACGACGGCGAGGCGGACGACGCCTTCCGCGACCGGATCACCGACCGACTCCGTGAGCGCGTCGTGAACGCCCGCGTCCCCGTCCAGCGTTCGTGGGCGGGCGTCTGTGCGCGGACGCCGGACACCGATCCGCTCCTCGGCGAAGTGACGGATGGGCTCTACGTCGGCGCGGGGTGGAACGGTCACGGGCTGATGCGCGCACCGGCCGCCGGCGAACGACTCGCGGAAGAAGTGATGGGCGTTCGTGACGGCGTACCGGCGTTCGATCCGACGCGGTTCTGAGCGACGCGGTTCTGAGCGACGCGGTTCTGAGCGACGCGGTTCTGAACGGCGCGGTTCTGAACGGCGCGGTTCTGAACGGCGGCCCTTCTGCGCGACGGCGACGCGCTTCTGCGCTACTCGATCGTGACGGCCTCGCCCTTCGGGACGTAGACGTGGAGCGTGCCGTCGTCCTGCAGTTCTGCGCGCGTATCGGCGTCGGCCACCGCGGCGTCGGCCGGGAGGGTGGTGTGGCCGTCGAGCGAGAGCCCGCGGCCGGGTAGCAACGTCCGGAACCCGTCGCGGTAGTCCCGATAGCGATCGAGACGGACGCTGACGCCGCCGTCCTCGGCGACAACTTCGATATCGCGGGCCTCGACGCCCGGCGCGTCGAAGACGGCGAGATACTCGTCGTCGCTTTCGAGGACATCGACGGCGAGCGGGGTGCGCGCTTGGATGCGGCTCATCGCCCGCCCGACGCGTTTCAGGACGGCACGGCTCGCGGCCGCGCCGTACGTCACGAGATCGCTCACAGCTCGATTTCCGCGAGCGACGTCTCCGACCCGCAGTAGGGACATCGGAGGTCGGCGGTCGAGACGTCGTCCGGCACGTCGTACGTGTAGTGAAGCTCCGCCATGTCGAGTTCGCACTCGTCCGCCGTACAGGTGACTTCCATCGTCGCGGGCATACTCCCGCGTTCGCCCGCGAGCTCAATAAACACGCGGGCTTCCGCGGATTCGGCCGGTCCAAGCACGGGACCGTCGCACCCGGACGGTCGCGTTTTTACGCATCCAGCACCTTCCCCGCTCATGACCGACCCCGCGACCCTCGACGTGACCATCGTGGACGGCTACGTCGACGAACCGGCCCACTTCGGCGTGCCGCCGTACATCTCCACGTATCCGCGTTACACGGCCGGCGCGCTCGTCGAGGCGGGCGTCCCCGAGTCGCAGATCACCTACCACACGATCGACGCCCTCCGCGAGGAACGCTCCCGCTGGCTGGACGTCGAGGAGGCCGACCTCATGATCTATCTCGGTGGGATGACCGTCCCCGGCAAATACGTGGGCGGGACGCCCGCCGAACCGGACGAGGTGCGCGAACTCGCGTGGACCGCGGACGGCACCTCGCTGATGGGTGGCCCGATCCGCTTCGGTGTCGGCGAGGAGAACGCCGGCGCACAGGACATGGCGCGCGACGACCTCGACTTCGACTTCCTCGCCATGGCGGACGTCGAGGCGGCCGCCCACGACCTCGTCGCGAGCGGCCTCGAAGGGTTCGAGGACCGCTATCGGGACAACGACGAACTCGACCGCTGGGCCGAGGCCGGCGCGTTCGTCGTCGCACAACACCCGAACCATCCCCACTACCTCATCGCCGAACTCGAGACCTCGCGTGGGTGTGCCTACCGGTGTTCTTTCTGCACGGAGCCGATGTACGGCGACCCGGACTTCCGGTCGCCCGACTCGGTCGTCTCCGAGGTCGCGGCACTCGACGAGGCCGGCGTGAACGACTACCGCATCGGCCGGCAGGCCGACATCCTCGCCTACGGGGGGGACGGCGAGGCCCCGAACCCGGACGCCCTCCGCGAGCTCTACGAGGGGATCCGCGCCGCCGTCCCGGACCTCGGGACGCTCCACCTCGACAACATGAACCCCGTGACGATCGTGGACTACCCCGAGAAGTCGCGGGAGGCCATCCGGATCATCGCCGAACACAACACCCCCGGCGACACCGCCGCGTTCGGCCTCGAATCCGCCGATCCGGTCGTACAGGAGGAGAACCACCTCCTCGTGGACGCCGACGAATGTCTGGAGGCCGTCCGAATCGTCAACGAGGCCGGCGGTTGGCGACCTGGCGAGCCGGAGAAAGTCGGGCCTTCCACGGGCGACGACGTCGATCGCCTGCCGAAACTCCTCCCCGGGATCAACCTCCTCCACGGCCTGAAGGGCGAGCGCCCGGAGACCTACGAGCACAACAAACGCTTCCTCGAACGCGTCTTAGAGGAGGGACTGATGCTCCGGCGCAT
The DNA here is from genome assembly GCF_039520965.1 of Halarchaeum salinum. NCBI lineage: Archaea > Methanobacteriati > Methanobacteriota > Halobacteria > Halobacteriales > Halobacteriaceae > Halarchaeum > Halarchaeum salinum. Next base: position 95,641 of record NZ_BAAABL010000021.1, on the reverse strand, counting down.
CAACATTCGGCAGGTGATGGCCTTCGAGGGCACCGAGATGGCCGAGACGGGCGCGGACGTCGCGAAGGCGAACAAGAAACGCTTCAAGCAGTACAAGTCGGCGGTCCGTGAGGACGTCGATCAGCCGATGCTCGAACGGGTTTGTCCACCCGGCACCGTCCTCGAGGACGTCCACTTCGAGTACCATCAGGACGGCAAGACGTTCGGGCGCTCGCTTGGCACGTACGCGCTCCTCGTCGCCGTCCCCGGCGAGCGCGAACTCGGGACCGTCACCGACGTCGCGATCACCGACCACGGCTATCGCTCCGTCACCGGCGTCCCCTACCCGCTCGACCCGAACGAGGCGTCGATGGACGAACTCCGCGCGCTCCCCGGCGTCGGCTCGAACACCGCGGGCGACATCGTCGTCAACCGGCCCTACGAGACGCCGACCGAGGTGCCGGGCGACGCCGACCTCACGCGCTTCACCCGCGGGTAGGACTCGTCGGACTGAGATAGAACTATAATGCACGATACTAATGCATCTACGAGGGTCTCATAGTGGAAATCTCCGATCAACTCCTCTGTCTGTTCAACGCCGAAGTCACCGTCAGCGACGACGAGTACGTCGTCCGCGTCCCGACGAGCGAGATCGAAGCCGGGGACGTCGACCCCGGCGAGATCTATCGTGTCGCGCTCATCGAACGCGAGGACGCCGGCGCGAGCGCCGAATCATCGTCGTTGTCGCCGTCCGACGCCACCTCCAGCACCTCCGCATCGACGGCCGGGAGCACGACCGGTGAGGGGCCACAACCGCCCGTCGAAGAGGGCGAGATCAGGTACGTCGAGATCGAGGACATCGGCAAACAGGGCGACGGCATCGCGCGCGTCGAGCGCGGCTACGTCATCATCGTCCCCGGTGTCGAGATCGGCGAGCGCGTCAAAGTCGAGATCACGCAGGTAAAGTCCAACTTCGCCGTCGGCGAAACCATCGACGACGACGCTGACGACGCCGACGCATAGCGCTCTCCGTCCCTTCGGTACGCCCCGCCCCGTCACATCGTCTACGTGACACTATCCGTCCGTCGCGGCCTCCTCGTAGCGTGTCCCGTCAGGGCGCTTTGCGCCCTCTGAATCGTGGACGACCGTCTCGTCCGACTCGGTGTCGGCGGGCGCGTAGGCGTCGCGGACGTCGATCGCCTCCTCCAGCTCCGTGACGGCTCGTTCCTTGAGCGCCGCGGCGAGCTCCTCGGCGTCGCCGCGCGAGATGTCGCGACCCAACCCCTCGCACTCGTGGGCGCGGACCATTCCCGCCTCGTCGACGGCCTCGCCCATCGGTTGGCTCGTCCCGCCCAGCGCCACCGAGAACGGATACGTGCGACAGATGAGCGGTCGGTGCTCGTGGACCGTACACGCGCCCGTTCCGTCCTCCTCCTCGTAGAACGTGCAATCCCCACAGCTGTCCGTCTGGAGGGCCCACTCGAACGTCTCGCCGTTCCCGTCAGCATCGAGACCGAACGGCATCGGGCGCGCGACGTCGCGCCACTCTAGGTCCTCGGCTGCCGTCAGCTCGCGCACCTCGTCGGGGAACACGGTCGCCGTGTGCTCCTCGCCAAGGCCCTTACAGCAGCCGCCACAGCGTGTGCACTCGAAGCCGATCTCCTCGATGGCGTCCGCGAGCGCGGCTACCTCCAACTCCCGCGCGCGGTCGAGTTCGTCTTCGAGGCGCTCCATACGCACGGATCGGCGCGCGCCCGGAAAAGTCCCGCGTCACGGGGGACGCGGTAGTCACGGTGGCGAACGCGTCTTACACCACCGCGTTCCGCCCGGCGTCGCCTCGCGTGTTACTCGCCGCTCGACGGCCAGCTTGTCGAGGTGGGCGCGAACAGTCGCGGCGGCGAGGTCGCGGTACGCGCCGAGGTTGGTGTCGTAGACCGCATCGACGATTGCCGAGACGGTCCGCGCGCCTGCTTCGACGGCCGCGAGGACCTCGCGTTCGCGCTCCCGCCGGTGTGCGACGATCGCGGCCAGACGTTCGCGGGGGCGCTCGATCGGGTCGCCGTGGCCGGGGTAGAGCACCGCGGGATCGCGGGCGTAGAGGCGTCGGAGGCTCGTGAGGAACGCGCGTAGATCGCCCTCGTTGGTGATGGCGATACTCCCGTCCGCGCGACAGCAGTCGCCGACGAGGGAGGCGTCGCCGACGGTGAACGCGACGTGATCGGGCGCGTGGCCGGGCGTCGCTACGACGTCGAGGGTACCGACGGTATCGCCCTCGCGGTACGTCCGGTCCGGGACGACGTCGGTGGCGTCGGCGAAACGCTCGGCGTAGGGGGCGTACGCCCAGACAGTCGCGTCGGCTCTCTCGGCATAGTGGGCGAGTCCGTCGACGTGATCGGGGTGGGTGTGCGTGGCGACGATATGCTCGATGTCGGTCAGTTCATCGAGACGTGCGCACCGCGCGGCGGGATCGACGAGGACGTCGTCGACGACGTACGTGTTCGTCCGGCCGCCCGGTACGGGGTGATCGGCGGGGACGGGAACGCGCTCGACGCCGGACACGAGTGATTAGTGATCGAGGAAGTAGACCTGCTTGCGCGCGTCACGGAAGCTGTACCGGGAGTCGACGAGGCCGGCCTCGTCGAGGCGATTGAGGGCGTAGCGGACGGTGCGATCCGGCAGCAGCGACTCCTCGGCGAGCTGGCCCTGCGAGAGGGGCTCCTCGGTTTCGAGGACTTTCGCGACGAGTTTCGCGCTCGGCGGGAGTTCGCGGAGGCGCTCGCGGAACTCCTCGTCGTGCTTTATCGGTGATCGTCGCTGCTCTCCCGTCGTACTCATGGCAGTAAGTCGCACACAGCCGTAGATAAAGGTTGGTACTTCCAACGACCCGGACCTTATACGATATAAGGCCGTTACGGCGGGCTGTCGGAGTCGTGGTCCGTGCAGGGCACGGCACCGTCGTTCCGTGGCCCGCATCCAGTATCGTTTTACCTCCCCGCGGCAGTAGAGACGAGTAGATCGTGAAGGGACAGGAGTGGTACCAGGCCGACGAGGTCGCGGCGGAGTACGAGGACAAGCGCTTCTCCGGTGGCGGCCGGCTCATCGACCGCCGCGAGAAGCAGGCCGTCCTCGATGCCCTCGGACCGCTCGACGGCAAGCGGGTGCTCGAAGTCGCGTGCGGAACCGGTCGGTTCACCGTCCTCTGCGCTCAGCAGGGTGCCGACATCACCGGGATGGACATCTCGGCCGCAATGCTCCGCGAGGGGCGCGCGAAGGCCCGCGACGTCGGCGTTGCCGATCACCTCGAGTTCATGCGCGGCGACGCCGCCCGCCTCCCCTTCCCCGACGACTACTTCGACGCCGTCTTCGCGATGCGCTTCTTCCACCTCGCCGATACGCCCGCGAAGTTCATCAGCGAGATGGCGCGCGTCTCGAAGGCCGACGTCTTCTTCGACACGTTCAACCGGTACAGCACGCGCTCGCTCTACAACTCCCTCCTCCCAATGGGGTCGCGTCTCTACTCGCGGAGCGAAGTCCGTGACCTCCTCCACGGGGCCGGCCTCACGCTCCGCAGCGACGCCCACGACTTCGTCCTCCCCTACGGCTTCTACCGAAAACTACCTAGCTGGCTCGCCGACCCGATTCGCGACGCCGACCTCACCGTCGGCGACACCCCGCTCGGCGACCCCCTCGCGTCCGTCTCCTACTGGCACGCGCACGTCTGACGCCGCGCCGCGGCGCTTTTACGCGCGGCCCCGCTCGGTAGTGCTATGGAGTTGTCGGTGGTCGTCCCCACCCTAAATGCGCGCCGCCGTCTCGCGCGCGTCCTCGACGCCCTCGATACACGCCTTCCGGACGTCGAGATCGTCGTCGTGAACGGCCCGTCGAGCGACGGGACGTCGGGGTGTGTCCGCGACCACCCGGCCGTTGACGTGCTCCTCGAAATTCCGGAGCGGAACCTCAACGCCTCCCGGAACGCCGGACTCGCGACCGCGACCGGCGACGTCGTCGCCTTCGTCGATCACCGTTCGATCGTCCGCGACGGGTGGTACGACGCGCTCGTTTCCGCCATCGAATCCGGTGCGGACGTCGTTACCGGCCCTGTCCACCGGGCCGTCTCCGGCGGCGTCACCACCGAAGAATGCGAACGCGAGACTGTTGTCGGCCGCGACGTCCGCTACTTTGACGGCGGAAACGTCGCGTTCACTCGTGAGGCCGCCGAGGCTCTCGATGGCTTCGACGAGTACCTGGAGACCGGCGCGGCCCGCGACGCCGCCCACCGGCTCGCCGGCCTCGGCATGCGCGTCGCGTGGGAACCCGCCTTCGCCGTGCTGCGCGCCGAGGGTGACGATGTCCCGGATCGCGTCGCGGAATCACCGGAGGGGTCCGCGACCGGGATGAAGTACCGCGCGCTCGGCTATCGTCTCGCGAAGAACTACGGGATCAGCCCCTCGGTCGCCTGGCGCGCCGTGCGACACGCGCTCTGCGATGGGGGCACCGCGGCCCGCGCCGTCGTCGGCGGCGACGAGACGCTCTCCTCGTGGGTCACTCGGGGTCGTGCAGTCGTGGCGAACGCCGCCAGCGGCGTCGCTGCCGGCCTCCTCGCGCGCCGTCGCGACGCCACGCCAACGCGTAACCCGAACGGCGTCTCTTCGCGGATGGACCGCGCGATGTCCCGCTACGAACCGTAGGCGGACGCCACCGCCCCCGACCGTTTCTCCCGCCCTCTGCGACCGGTCCCCTCTGTACCGCCGCAGCTTTTCTCCTGTACCGTCCGCGTCCGGCTCGTCCGTGCTCGCTCACAGCACGGCCCACGGAATCTATATGTAGAACCGCTCGCCTTCCAGTTCCCTATGTCTACGCTTGGAACTCGCAGTCCGGTGTTCATCCTCGGTGACGATGCGCAGCGCACCCGTGGGCGCGACGCGCAGACGTCGAACATCGCCGCCGGCAAGGCGGTCGCCGACGCCGTCCGGACGACGCTCGGCCCCCGCGGGATGGACAAGATGCTCGTCGACTCGACCGGGACCGTCGTCATCACGAACGACGGCGTGACCATCCTCGAGGAGATGGATATCGAGCATCCCGCCGCGCAGATGCTCGTCGAGGTCGCCCAGACGCAGGAGGACGAGGTCGGTGACGGGACCACGACCGCCTCGGTCCTCGCCGGGCAACTCCTCGCGAAGGCCGAGGACCTCCTGCGCGACGACGTCCACCCGACCACGATCGTCGAGGGGTACGCCGCCGCGCGCGACATCGGCCACGCCGCCATCGACGACCTTACACTCGACGACGACGTCGACGACGACCTCCTCCGCCGGGTCGCCGCCACCTCGATGACCGGGAAGGGGACCGGCGACGCGAACGCCGAGACGCTCGCGGACCTCGTCGTCGAGGCCGTCCGGCAGGTCGCGGATGACGACGGCGCGAACCGCGACGCCGTCCGCGTCCACGCCCAGTCCGGGGCGTCTTCCGGCGCGACCGAACTCGTCCGCGGCATCGTCTCCGATACCGACCCCGTCCGCGGGGACATGCCCCGCGACGTCTCGGATGCGACCGTCCTCGTGCTCAATACGAAGCTCGACACCCGCGAGACCAGCACCGACGTCGAGTACACCATCACGAGCGTCGATCAGCTGAACGCCGCGCTCGACGCCGAGGAGGACGAGCTCCGACGCTACGCCGAGGCCGTCCGCGACGCCGGTGTCGACGTCCTCGTCTCGCAGAAGTCCATCGACGACCGCGTCGCCGCTTTCCTCGCCGACGAGGGCGTCCTCGCCTTCGAGAGCGTGAAGCAACCCGACGTGAACGCCATCGCCTCCGCGACCGGCGCGACCGTCGTCGGCGACGTCGAAGCGATCGAGAGAGACGACCTCGGCTCCGCCGAGTCCGTCCGCGTCGAACGCTACGGCGAGGACGACCTCGCGTTCATCGAGGGCGGTGCCGAGGCCAGCACCGTCACGCTCCTCGTTCGCGGGAGCACCGAGCACGTCCTCGCCGAACTCGAACGCGCCATCGGTGACGCCCTCGATGTCGTCGCCGTCGCCCTCGATGACGGCGGTGTCGTCCCCGGTGCCGGCTACGTCGAGATCGCCGTCGCCGACCGCATCCGCGACGAAGCCGCGCGCATCGACGGCCGCGCACAACTCGCCGCCGAGGCCTTCGCGGACGCACTCGACGTCCTCCCGCGCACCCTCGCCGAGAACACCGGCCTGGACCCCATCGACGCCCTCGTCGACCTCCGCGCCGCCAACGAAACCGGACGCGCCGGAATCGTCACTGTCGGCGAACGCGGCGAAGTCGCTAACCCCGTCGCCCACGGCGTCATCGACCCCGCTGCCGTCAAGCACGAGGCACTCGCCTCCGCCACCGACGCCGCGACCATGATCGTCCGCATCGACGACGTCATCGCGGCCTGACGACCTTTTGCTGCGTTCGGCGCGGAGCACGACCATCTCCGTGCCAGCCTCCGCGAAGCGGTCGAATCTCTCTTTCACCTGTGCGGGCGTCCCAACGACTCCGCGATGCGACGGCCCGCATCCATAAGCATCCGCCCGACGTACCGCGGCGTGATGTCGGATCGACTCGGCCTGCCGTCCGCGGTCTCCATCGCGCTCGGCGGGATGATCGGCGGCGGCATCTTCTCCGTCCTCGGCGTCGTCGCGCGGATCGCCGGCACGCGGACGTGGCTCGCGTTCGTCGTCGCCGGCGTGGTGGCGATCTGCGCCGGCTACTCCTACAACACGCTCAACGAGGTCGGCGAGCGGACGGGCGCGTCGGTCACGTTCGTCCAGCGCTACACGGACAACACGACGCTCGCGGGGATGGTCGGCTGGACGCTCCTCTTCGGCTACGTCGGCTCGATGGCGATGTACGCCTACGCCTTCGGCGAGTACACCGTTGGGCTCCTCGGGCTTCGCGCGGTCCTCGGCGGCGTCGCCCGGCCGCTCGTCTCCGCGCTCGCCGTCGTCGGCTTCGTCACGCTCAACCGCATGGGGGCGCGCGCCACCGGCACCGCGGAGAACGCCCTCGTCGCCGCGAAGATGCTCGTCTTGCTCGGTTTCGGCGTGCTTGCTGCGTCCTACGGCTCCGCGCACGGCCTACTTGACTTCGGTACCACCGGGGCTGCGACGGTCGCGCCGGTCGTCGCCGCGGGCGTCTCCTTCGTCGCCTTCCAGGGGTGGCAACTGCTCTTCTACGACCGCGAGAGCATCGTCGATCCCGAGACGACCATCCCGCGTGCCGTCTACGTCGCCATTCCGATCGCCGTCGCGACGTACGTCCTCATCGGCGTCACGACGACGAGCCTCCTCACGCCCGCGCAGATTGCCCAGTACGGCGAGATCGCGCTGGCGAAGGCCGCCGAGCCCGTTCTTGGGTCGCTCGGGTTCACGATCATCGCCGCCGCGGCCGTCGTCTCCACCGGGAGCGCGATCAACGCGACGCTCTTCTCCGCGGCGCACTTCGCGAACGGGATGACCGACGAGAACGTTCTCCCCGATCACATCGCCGCCGACACGGACGGCGACGGCGTCCCCCAGCGCACCGTCCTCCTCCTCGGGATCATCACGCTCGGGCTCACCGTCTACGGGACGCTTGATGGCATCACGGCGCTCGCCTCCTTCGCGTTCCTCGTCGTTTTCGGGACGATGAGCGCGCTCGCGTTCACCGAACGGGATCACGACGACGTTCATCCGCTTCCGCCGCTCGTCGGGGCCCTCGGGGCCGCGTGTCTCTTCCCGCTGCTCTGCTACCACCTCGCGGTCCACGAACCCCGAACCTTCGGCTTCGTCGTCCTCACGCTCGCCGCGCTCTTCGTCGTCGAACTCACCTACTTCGAGCGCACCCGTCTCGCCCGCGTCGCCAAGCGCGCTGAAGACCGGATTTGAGACGTGATACCCCGGGTTCTTTGTGTTTTGTGGTCGGCTACGCCACAGAAACCAAAGGGGTGGAAGTCGAACCCCCGTCTATGGGTGACGATCGACTCGGCTTGTTCGGCGCGATCAGCATCGCCGTCGGCGGCATGATCGGGGGTGGTGTCTTCTCCGTCCTCGGCGTCGTCGTCCAGATCTCGCACGCTGCGTCGTGGCTCGCCTTCACCCTCGCCAGCCTCGGCTCGCTGTGCGCGGCCTACTCGTATCTCAAACTCAACGCGAAGGGTGAGAACCGTGGTGGGAGCGTTGCCCAACTGCAGGAGTTCGTCGACAACACGACGCTCGCGGGGATGGTCGGCTGGACGCTCCTCTTCGGCTACGTCGGTGCCATCGCGATGTACGCCTACGCCTTCGGGAGTTTCGCCATCGGGCTCGTCGGCCAGAAGGCCGTCGCGGGCGTTCCGCTCCATCCGATCCTCGCCATCGCCGCCGTCGGGATCTTCGTCGTCTTCAACCTCCTCGGGGCGCGCGCCACCGGCACCTCGGAGGAGGCGCTCGTCGTCACGAAGGTAGCCATCCTCGTCGCCTTCATCGCGCTCGGGCTCTGGTACGGGTGGAAGAACGCCAGCCTCGAATACGGCCTCTCGACGATCCGGCAGGGGACGCCAGTGATCATGGCGACCGCTATCAGCTTCGTCTCCTTCCAGGGGTGGCAGCTCCTGATGTACGACCAGGATCAGATCGCTGACCCCCTGAAGAACCTCCCCATCGGCGTCTACTCCTCGATCATCATCTGCATCGTCATCGACGCGCTTATCGCTGTCGTCGTCACGAGCCTTGTCAGTCCACACCTCATCGCAACCGAACCTGATCGTGCGCTCGCCTACGCTGTCGAGCAGACGTTCGTTGGGCACGCCGGCTTCGTCGTCGTCTCCATCGCCGCGCTCTTCTCGACGGGGAGCGCCATCAACGGTACCCTCTTCTCCAGTGCGAACCTCGCGAAGGGGATGATCTCGGACTCGCTCCTCCCGGACGAGGCCGGCGACGGGAACGCCGACGGCGCGCCCGAGCGCACCGTCCTCCTCATCGGCGTCCTCGCCGCCGCGTTCGCCGCCTACGGCAGCCTCAACGGTATCACCTCCTTCGGCTCCATCGCGTTCATGCTCGTCTTCGGCGTGATGTGCTACCTCGCCTTCCGCGAACACGACGACGATGCCATCAACGCCGCGCCGCCCGCGCTCGGCGCTCTCGGAATGGCCTGCTTCATCCCGCTCCTCGTCTACCACCTCTGGAGCGCGGAACGCCACGTCTTCTGGGTCGTCTGTGTCGTCGCCGCCGCCGTCCTCGGCCTCGAACTCGTCTATTTCCAGGGGCGAACGACCATCCACGAGGGCATCGAGGAGTTCGAGCAGCGCCTCTCCTGAGCTACGCGACCCGGCCTGAGTGCGTTCTCACGCTCTCTCAGGGTGGAGCCGCCGAGCGAGGGCCTCGATCCCCTCGATCAGCGCCGGGCTCGGCTGATTGAGGAGCGAGTCGTCGAGGACGTGCACCGTCGCGTCGATGTCCCAGCCGCGCGCGTCGAAGTCGGGTTTCGCCCGCTCGCCGCGACCCCCGCGCCCGCAGTAGTGTGCGACGACGTGGTCGGGGTCGGCCCGCTCGACCGTCCCGCGATCTACTTCGCGGGAGCGTTTGCCGGGCTCGACGAACGGGTGTCGGCCGCCCGCCGCCCGCACGGCATCCGGCACCCAGTTGCCCGCGGCCATCGGCGGCTCGTCCCACTCCTCGCAGTAGACGACGGGCCGATCGGCGTCGGCGACGGCCTCGCGCACCGCCTCCACGCGCTTGCGGCAGCCGGCTTCGAGGGCCTCCCCGGCCGCGGGCCGCCCCACGTCGTCGCCGCGCGCCGCGAACCCCGAGAGAACGTCGTCAAGGCGCGCTGGCTCGCGGTGGCGGACCTCGTACCCTCGATCGACGAGCTCGTCCCGGACGTCGCGCTGGAGGGCGTCGCCCGTCAGGACGACGTCCGGGTCAACGTCGGCGAGGTGGTCGTAGTCGGGGTTCAACCAGCCGCCGACCGCGGGCGCGTCGACGTCGACCGTCGCGTTGTGCGTCACGCCGACGAGGTCGGCCTGCGCGCCGAGCGCGACGACGGTAGCGGTGGCGGCCGGTGCGAGCGAACAGACTCTCACGAACGATACCGCCGTATGTGGCGCGTACGCATACCGCTGTCGGTCAATTACGGAACCGTTAAGTGTTCTTTGCAGAAAGGAAGATGCCACGACGATTTCCGGGTTTTCCGGGGGCACACGCAGTATGCAAAACGCACGAACCAGAGCACGACAGCACGGAGAGCGCGAAACGGAGAGCGAAGACACCACCGAGTCGACCGACGAGTGTCCCGAATGTGGCGGCCTCGTCGTCGCCGACGAGGAGCACGGCGAGTCCGTCTGTATGGACTGCGGCCTCGTCGTCGACGAGGACGACATCGACCGCGGGCCCGAGTGGCGCGCGTTCGACTCCCAGGAGAAAGACCAGAAGTCCCGCGTCGGCGCGCCGACGACGAACACGATGCACGACAAGGGGCTCTCGACCAACATCGACTGGCGCGACAAGGACGCCTACGGCAACTCCCTCTCCTCGAACCAGCGCCAGAAGATGCAGCGGCTGCGCAAGTGGAACGAGCGCTTTCGCACCCGCGACGCGAAGGAGCGCAACCTGAAGCAGGCGCTCGGCGAGATCGACCGGATGGCGAGCGCGCTCGGCCTCCCCGACAACGTCCGCGAGATGGCCTCCGTCATCTATCGCCGCGCGCTCGAGGAGGACCTCCTCCCGGGGCGCTCCATCGAGGGCGTCTCGACGTCCTGCGTGTACGCCGCCGCCCGACAGGCTGGCGTCCCGCGCAGCCTTGATGAGATCACTGACGTCTCGCGCGTCGAGAAGGCCGAGATTGCCCGCACGTATCGCTACGTGATTCGGGAGCTCGGTCTGGAGGTTCGCCCTGCGGACCCCGAGAGCTACGTCCCGCGCTTCGCCTCCTCGCTCGGACTCAGCGACGAGGCTGAGCACCGCGCCCGCGACCTCCTCAAGACCGCGAAGGACAAGGGCGTCCACTCCGGGAAGTCGCCGGTCGGCCTCGCCGCCGCCGCCGTCTACGCCGCCGCGCTCCTCACGAACGAGAAGACGACGCAGGCCAAGGTGAGCGACGTCGCCGACATCAGCGAGGTCACGATCCGCAACCGCTACCACGAGCTCTTAGAGGCCGAGGACACCCTTCCGGCGTAACGACGCCGCATTCTCCGTTCGTCGTATCACACACCGATTCGACTATGTTCGCGCGTTTGACGGTCGTCGCATCCTGCGTCGATCCGACTACGCCCGCGCGTTCGACACTCTCGACGCGTAGCGACGCATCCCTAGATCCGACCCGACTGACCCGTCGGCAGTGGCTTTTATCCGCTGGCCGTCGAACGCGGAGGCATGCAGACGCCCTCTTTCCCCGTCCGTGCCGCGATCTTCGTCGTCGGTGCGCTCCTCGCCGGTGCCGTCGCTGGCATCGTTTCGACTGTCGCACTCGACCCGTTTCCGTTCGCCATCGGCCTCGCGGTCGCCGTCCCCGTCATGGACGTCGCGCTCTCCCCCGAAACCGTCCCGAGCGACCGGGATCACGCCCTCGAACTCGGCGTCGCCGCCGCGATCGCCGGGATCGTCGTCGGCTGTGCCGTCGGTGCGCTGGTGCTCGCTCTCGCGCTCGGCGAGTACGCCACGATTGGTCTCACCGCCGCCGCGACGTTCCTCGCGGCCGAGTACGGCGGGCGTGCTGTGCTTCGACGAATCCCCCGTTCCTAAGAGCACGGCGGGCGAACCCCGGCCATGCTCTCGTTCGACGATTTCACGCTCTGTGCCGCGACGGCCGACCTCGCCGACGAACCCGCGGCCCGCGCGCACGCCGACGCCGTCGAGTTCCGCGTGGACCTCGCTGCCGACTCCGACGCACAGCTCCGGGACTACGACGGTGAGCTTCCCCTCCTAGTGACGAACCGCCACGAGGGACAAGGCGGCGAGGCCACGGACGACGACGCGCGTCTCGACGCGCTCAAAACCGCCGTCACACACGACGCCGTCGGCGCGGTCGACCTCGAACTCGATACCTGCCTCGATGGCCGCGGCGAGGGCGTCCGCACGGCCGCCCACGAGCACGGCGCGTCGGTCGTCGTTTCCGCCCACGACTTCGACGGGACGCCGCTCCGCCAGGACATCCGCGGGATCCTCGGGAACGCCTTGGAGTACGGGGATGTCGCCAAACTGGCCGTCACGGCCATCGAGCGCACGGACGTTCTCGATCTCATCACGGTGACGCACGAATACGACGTCGAGGGCGAGCGGATCGCGACGATGGCGATGGGTGAGGCGGGCAGGCACTCCCGCGCCGTCCTCCCCGTCTACGGCTCGCGGATCGGCTACGCGCCCGTCGATCCTGCGGAGGCTACGGCACCGGGACAGTACGATCTCGCGACGCTGCGACAGTTGGTTGACGATCTCCGCGGGGAGTGAGCACCGCTCGCACCCGTGGCGCTCAGTCGACGAGCGCGAGCGCGTCGTCGACGGCGGCCGCGACCGCCGCGCGTGCACCCTCGTCGAGTTCGACGAGCGGCGGACGGACCGCCGCGTCGTCGATCCGGCCGCGCGCCGCGAGCGCCGCCTTCGTCGCCGGTGCGAACCCGTGGTCGGCGCAGAACGCGAAGAGAGGCGTGAGCGCGTCGGTGTGGAGTTCGCGTGCCCGTGCGTCGTCACCCTTGTTCAGGGCGTCGCGGACGGCCGCGAACACCTCGGGGACGGCGTTCGAGAGGGCGTTGATTCCGCCGGTCGCCTCCATGAGCCCCGCGGGCACGAGCTGGCCGTCCACGCCCTGATAGACGGCGAAGTCGTCGGGCGTCGTCGCGAGGACGTCCGTGAAATAGCCGAAATCGCCGCTGGAGTCCTTCAACCCGAGGACGTCGTCGCGGTCGGCGAGTTCGGCGACGGTCTCGACCGGGATTTCGCTCCCCGTGCACGCCGGGATGTTGTAGAGATAGAGCGGCAACGGACTTCGATCGGCGACGCGGCGGAGGAAGCGTGCGTTCCCGTCGGCCGCGTTGGCGGTGTGGAAGTACGGGACGACGACGAGGCCGGCGTCCGCCCCGACCTCCGCGGCGGCCGTGAGCGCGTCGACAGTGTCGGGCACGGACGTCGCGCCCGCGCCGGCGATCAGCGTCGTGTCGTCGCCCGCGACCGCCCGCACGCGTTCGAGGACTGTGCGGTTCTCCGCGCGCGTCAGACTCGCGAACTCGCCCGTCGTTCCACAGGGGACGAGACCGTCGAGACCGGCGTCGAGCACGCCGCGCGTGACGGTGTCGAGCGCGTCGACGTCGATCGATCCGTCGGCGGTCATCGGCGTGACGAGCGGACAGTGGACCCGTGTGTCTGTCATGGTCGTTCGCTCGGCGGCCGGGACCATAGTGTCTTCTACGGCGCGCGAGAGGCGGGGTCGACGACCAACCACGTTCCGATGCTTGCGCGTCGTCTCTCGTTGCGTCACACGCACTCCCTGCGGTCGTTCTCGTGACGGCCGCCGGTTCACCGCGAGCCTCCGGCTCGCGGGCCGACGAGCGACTGAAAGGAGTGAGGAAGGCTTTTAACGTAGCTTTTGCCAGCGAGGCCGGCCTCGTCGGCCGAGCGCAGCAAAAGGTACTATTCGACGTAGTCGATGTCGCGGCCGCTCGTGTCGAGTTCGGCGTCGTCGTTGTGCCCGTAGATCTGGGGTGACTCGACGCCGGTGACGACGACCATCGTGCGCATCTCGCCGTCGAGTTCGTCGTCCACGGAGGTCCCCCAGATGATGCGCGCGTCGGGGTCGATGCGGTCGTAGATCTCCTCGACGACGCCCTCGGCCTCTTCGATGGACATGTCGGGGCCGCCGGTGACGTTCACGAGCGCGGAGTTGGCTTGGCCGATGTCGACGTCGAGGAGCGGGCTCCGGAGGGCGCTCTTGACAGAGTCGACCGCCTTGGACTCGCTGTCGGATTCGCCGAGGCCGATCATGGCGACGCCGCCCTTCTCCATGACGGTGCGCACGTCGGCGAAGTCGAGGTTGACGAGCCCGGGTTTCGTGATGAGTTCGGTGATGCCCTTCACGGAGCGCATCAGCACCTCGTCGGAGACCTTGAACGCCTGGCGGACCGGGAGCTTGCCCACGGAGTCGAGCAGGCGGTCGTTCGGGACGACGATCACGGTGTCACTGACGTCGCGCAGGCGTTCGAGGCCGGCTTCGGCGTTGTTCCTGCGCACTTCACCCTCCGCGGTGAACGGGGTCGTGACGATGCTGATGGTGAGCGCGCCGGCCTCGCGGGCGGCCTCGGCGACGACGGGTGCGCTCCCCGTACCGGTCCCTCCGCCCAAGCCGGCGGTGACGAAGACCATGTCCGAGCCGGAGATAGACTCCTTGATCTCGTCCTGGGACTCCAGGGCGGCCTCCTCGCCGACCTGCGGGAGCGAGCCGGCCCCGCGTCCGCGAGTCTTCTCCTGGCCGATGAGGATCTTCGTGTCCGCCTCGATGTCGACGAGATGCTGCACGTCGGTGTTCGCGGCGACGAGCTTCGCGCCCTCGATGCCTTCCTCGAACATCCGATCGACGGTGTTCGACCCCGCGCCGCCACAGCCGACGACTGTGATGTTCGTCTGGAGCTCTTCGAGTACCCCGAGCAGCTCCTCGTCGGACATGCGCCCGGAGTCCCCCCCACCGCCGTCCGCGTCGGGGGAAACGCCGGTGGAGGACGCCTCGTCCTCCTCGGCCTCGTCGATTGCGTCCTGCACGATGGAGTCCATTTGCCTATACAGTAAACGAGAAGTGTTTAATTACCTTTTCCCTCACTCGGATCGGCGAGCGCGTAGATTTCCGTTCGCTCGCGCGAGACGTCGGCGGGCGCGACGGTCTCTCCGTCCACTGCGACGGCCTCGCCGTTCGCCAGTCGGCCGTATTTCGGGCCTTCCGGGACGCCGCGATCGGCCGCGGCCGCCGGGTCGAACGCGGTATCGGTGATCCGTATCGTCCCGTCCTCGCGCGCCACCGTGTCGTACTTTTCGCCCAACAGCGCTGCGAGCGCGTCCACGTAGGCGTCGTACGCGTCCGCGTCCGGGAGCGCGATCTCGCCGGCAACGCGGTTGCCGTTCTCCTCGGTCGTGTACGCAAACGCGTTCGCGGAGGTGGCGGCGAGCGCAGCGTCCGAATCCACGCTGTGCGCGTCCGCCCAGAGGTCGTCCGGGTGGTCGACGAGAATGTACTCCGCGTCTGCCGTCGCTTCTCGTGCCCGCTCCCCGAACCGCAGGCCGTCGTCGACGCTCGCCACCGCGGCTTCGAGGTCGGCGACGAGGTCGAGAGCGACGCCCGTCGTCTCGCGGAGCCACGTCTCGCTTACGACGTCGTAGCCGAGGTCGTCGAGCACCTCCCGTAGGCGCGGCTTCTCGCCGTCCACGACGGCCCGCGTCGCGCCGCTCGCCGCGAAGACGCGCTCGATCACGTCTCGCCCCTCGCGGGGGTCGCCGAGGTCGTCGAGACACCAGTCCGCGGCGACGTGCCCGACGGCCCAGTCTGTCTCCGCGACGATCCGCGTGGGACGCGGGACGTAGTGGCCGCCGCCGAACGCCACGACTGTCCGCTCGGTCTGAGGGACCACCCCGCGGAGGTCGAGGATCGCGTCGGCGACCGCGGCGGCACCGACGTCGTCCGCCCACTCGGCCTCGGAGGAGCCGAGCTCGACGAACATCGAGGGCGCGCCGACCGCGGTCGGGCCGTGGTGGGTGCACTCCATCCCGGCATCGTACCCCTCGGGGGTGTGCTCGTCGAGCGCACGGACGACCGCGTGGTGGGCGTTCGGGCAGGCCGCGGCGAGCGCGCGATCCGATCCGCCGTGTTCGGCTGCGCCGAAGTTCCCCGTGAAGTGCGCGGTGAGGAGCGGGCCCGTCTCGCCGGCGTGGCGCGACGCAAAGACGAGGAAGTCGAGGTCCTCGAACGCCGCGGCGACGCCGTCGAGTTCGAGGTGCCACGGGTCGAATGCCAGCAACTCGAAGCCGTCCGCGACGTAGCGCGCGATGTGCTCGGGGCCGCCGCTTGATCCGCCCTCGTCGTCACGCTCCCAGTCGGCGCGTTCGCGTAGCTGTTCGCCGATCCGCACGGACGCACTGTCGGCGCGACTCACGACGATCCCGACGGTCATACCGGGCGAACGGCGCGGGCGCGCTTAGGGGCGTCGAACCCGATGGCGACGGGGAAGTGAGGGGGAATCGCTTATGGGCGAGCAACCGAATCACTCAGCTATGCAGACAAGTCTCCTCGCACCGGCACTCCTCTCTGCGACGGCCGACCGCGCGCTTCTCCTCGCCGGCTCGTTCGCGCTCCTCCTGCTCGGTGCCGAAGTGTTCACGAACGGCGTCGAGTGGCTCGGCCATCGCCTCGGCGTCAGCGAGTCCGCGACGGGGAGCATCCTCGCCGCCGTCGGCACCGCGCTCCCGGAGACCCTCATCCCCGTCATTGCGATCGTGCAGGGCGGCGAGGAGGCCGCACACGTCGGCGTCGGGGCGATCCTCGGCGCGCCGTTCATGCTCGCGACCATCGCGATGTTCCTCGTCGGCGTCAGCGTCCTCCACTTCCGCGATCGGCGGACGTTCGGCGACGAGATGCACTTCAACGACGCGGCGACCCGCCGCGACCTCTCATTCTTCCTCGTCGGCTACGTCATCGCGTTCGCCGCCGCGTTCGTCGACAACCGCCCCGTGGAGTACGCGATGGGCGCACTCCTCGTCATCCTCTATCTCGTCTATCTTGTGCGCTCGCTCCGGAGCGGCGAACTCGCCGAGAGCGAGGACTTAGACGCTCTCCACCTCGGCCTCATCGTCGAGCGCGTCGCCGCCCGCTTCGGTTACGATCCGCACGAGCACGGCGAGAATCCTCACCTCTTCTTCGTCGCGTTCCAGACGATGCTCGCGCTCGCCCTCATCATTGCCGGCGCACACCTGTTCGTCAGCGAAGTGCAGTGGCTCTCCACACACGTCCTCAACGTCCCCATCGCCATCGTCGCGCTCCTCATCGCGCCCCTCGCCACCGAACTCCCCGAGAAGTTCAACTCCGTCCTCTGGATCTCCCGCGACAAGGACACGCTCGCACTCGGCAACATCACCGGCGCGATGGCGTTTCAGGGGACGCTCCCCGTCACGCTCGGCATCGTCTTCACCGACTGGGACCTCTCGCTCGCGTGGGGGACTTCAGGGTTCCTCAACGCCGTGTCAGTCGTCCTCGCCGTCGTCTCCGGCGGCATCCTCTACCTCCGCGCGCGCACCGCAGCCGAGGAGCCGATGAAGCCCCGGCCCTTCCTGATCGGCGGACTCTTCTACGCCGCCTTCATCGCGCTCGTCGTCTACTTCGTCGTCGTCCTCGGCGTCACCGCCAGCGGCGGTCACTGACGGCCGTCCGACCCCTCGGCCCTCGCCGTCCGAGCGGGGGACTTTTGCCGCCGGCTCACCCCCCATCGCTATGGACGTCTACGGACTCATCGGAAATCCGGTGGGCCACTCGCTCTCCCCACCGATGCACGAGGCCGCCTACGAGGAACTCGACCTGGACGCGCGCTACGTCACGCTCGAACCCGACGCTGCGGACGGCGCGGCCGCGATCAGTGCCGCCGACACGCTCGGCCTCGCCGGCCTCAACGTCACCATCCCGTTCAAGCAGGACGCCCTCGCCGCCGTGGAACCCGACGACCTCGCACGCCGCGTCGGCGCGGTCAACACCGTCGACTTCTCCGGGCCGGTTCCGACGGGCCACAACACGGACGTCGCGGGCGTCAGACGCTCGTTCGAGCACTTCGACGTCCCGCTTGCGGGGGCTGACGCCGTTCTCGTCGGTGCCGGCGGTGCGGCGCGGGCGGCCGCCGTCGCACTCGTCGAGGACGGGGCGAACGTCCACGTCGCCAACCGTACCGTCGAGCGCGCCGAAGCGCTCGCGGACGACGTCGGCGCGACCGCCTCCGGACTCGACACGCTCGACGATCGCCTCGCCGGCGCGGACGTCCTCGTGAACGCGACGAGTGTCGGGATGGAAGACGACGTCTCTCCCGTCCCCGCCGAGGCGCTGCACGGCGACCTCGCGGTCCTCGACGCCGTCTACTCGCCCCTCGAAACGCGACTCCTCCGCGACGCCGTCGCGGCGGGTGCCACGACCATCGACGGCGCGTGGATGCTTCTCTATCAGGGCGTTGCCGCCTTCGAGCGCTGGACGGGGATCGATGCGCCCGTGGTGGCGATGAACGACGCGCTCCGGGACCGGGTTTAAGTTCTGCCCGGGTGTTAGCCGGGTGTATGAGCCTCATCTCGAAACTGAAAACGCTGCTCGGCCTCGGGTCCGACGGATCAGGACGGGGCCACGACGCCGGCGTTACTACGGAGACTGACGGCGTCGAGGAACCGCCGGCCGCCGCGACCGACGCAACCGCGTCGACGGAGTCGCTCGTCGAGGAGTCCGTCGAGGAGGGTGATCCCGCCTCGCCGGCCAAAGCCGCCGAACCCGCGGAGGCTGCCGGCCCGGGCGAGGACGACATGACGACTGACGTCGCAGACGTCGAGCCAAGCGACGAAACCGGGGCGGACGAGTCTGTTGAGGAAGGCGAATCCGATGTCGAGGAACCACTGGCCGCCGCGACGGATGCTGCGGCGTCGACCGAATCGCTCGTCGAGGAGTCCGTCGAGGAAGGCGAACCCGCCTCGCCGGCCGAAGCCGCCGAACCCGCGGAGGCTGCCGGCCCGGGCGAGGACAACATGACGACCGACGTCGCGGATGTCGAGCCAAGCGACGAAACTGGGACGGACGAGTCTGTCAGGGAGGGCGAATCCGACGTCGATGAACCACTGGCAGCGGCGACGGACGCCGCGGCATCCACCGAGTCGCTCGTCGACGACGCAGTCGAGGAGGCGGAACCCGAGTCGCCCGCTGACGCGGCCGAGCCCGCCGAGGCCGCTGGACCGAGCGAGGCCGACATGGAGACCGACATCGCGGACATCGAGGTGGAGACGGGCGACGACGTCGCCGACACCGAGGGTGCCGAATCGGTCGAGATCGTCTCCGGTGTCGGCCCCGCCTACGCCGAACGCCTCAACGAGGCCGGCGTCGAAACCGTGGCTGACCTCGCGACCGCCGATGTCGACGCGCTCGCCGAGGAAACCGGGCTCTCGCCGAAACGCATCCGCCGCTGGGTGGACGACGCGACCGACCGCGTCGACAAATGAGCGCGGGCACGCGGATGGCGGCGGTCGACGATATCCCGACCGATTCGACGCTGCTCGTCACGCTTCGAGACGCGAGCGGCGCGGAGGTCGAGTTCGTCCTCGTCCGCGTCGGCGGCGGCGACGTCGAGGCGTGGCGTAACGTGTGCCCCCACTGGACGGATGTCCGCTTCGACAAGGGCGACGGCGCGACGGTCCGAAACGCCGAACTCGTCTGCGGGAAACACGGCGCGACATTCGACACGGAGAGCGGCTACTGTGACTTCGGGCCGCCCGAGGGGGCGACGCTCGACGCCGCCGACGTGGCGATTATGGACGGTTCCGTCCACCTCGTCGACGACGACTACGACTTCCTCCGGGTGGGCGAAGCCGACGCGGAGCGCGACCGCTCGACCAACCCCGGCGAACGGCTGGGCTTCTAGGTCTCGACGACGAACGCGGGCTCCTCGATGCCCTCGTGTTTACACTCCGGGCAGCGCGAGGGGAGGTTTAGCGGGTCGTCGAATCCCGTAAAGCCGCACTCGCGACACTCCGGCGGGCGGACGAGCAGCTCTTCGTCGCCAGCGCCTCGAACGGATCTCGCGACGTGCTCGACGTGCCCGAGCGCGGCGTGCGGCGTCACCTCGAAGCGTTCTGCGAGCGAACTCGGCGTCTCCGGGCCCTCGCGCAGCGCGTCGGCGATGCGCTCGCGCGTCGTCCGTGACTCCATACCAGCGCTACGCCGTCTCGCGGTTTAGCGGTGGCGGTGCTCGCGACTCGTACTTTGAAGGAAAAAGGACTTAGGTACCGCGGGAATCCGTGAGCGTATGAAAGCCGTCGTGCTGGCGGGTGGGTACGCGACGCGGCTCTGGCCCATCACCAAGAACCGACCGAAGATGTTCCTCCCCGTCGGCGACTCCACGGTCATCGACCGGATCTTCGCCGAACTTGAGGCCGACGACCGCATCGACGAGGTGTTCGTCTCGACGAACGAGCGCTTCGCGGACGACTTCCGCGAGCACCTCGCCGAATCCGACTACGAGAAGCCGACGCTCTCCGTCGAGGACACGAGCGAGGAGGACGAGAAGTTCGGCGTCGTCGGCGCGCTCGCCCAGCTCTTCGAGCGCGAGAACGTCGCAGACGACACGCTCGTCATCGCCGGCGACAACCTCATCAGCTTCGACGTCGCGGACTTCGTCGACTTCTTCGAGGAGACGGAGACCCCGACGATCGCCGCTTACGACGTCGGGAGCTACGAGCGCGCGAAGTCCTACGGGCTCGTCGACCTCGAGGGCGACAAGGTCGTCGACTTCCAGGAGAAGCCCGACAACCCGAAGAGCACGCTTGTCTCCATCGCTTGCTACGCCTTCCCCGAGGACGTCGTCCCGCTCTTTGATGAGTACCTCGAGGCGGGCGAGAACCCCGACGAGCCCGGCTGGTTCATCCAGTGGCTCCAGGCCCGCACCGGCGTCCACGCCTACACCTTCGAGGGCGCGTGGTTTGACATCGGCACCCCCGAGTCGTATCTCGATGCCGTCGCGTGGACGCTCGGCGGCGACTCGCTCGTCGACGACGACGCCACCGTCGAGAACACCGTCATCGGCGACGACGTCCACGTTATGTCCGGCGCGGAGGTCGTCGACTCCAGTCTCGATCGCGCTGTCGTCTTCCCCGACGCCACGCTCTACGAGTGCGACGTCCGTGACTCCATCATCGACCGGGACACCCGCCTCGAAAACATCGACTTCTCGGGCGCGCTCATCGGCGCGCACACGCACATCACGAACGGCGACGGCGAGTAGCGCTCACTCCTTCTCGATCAGCGCCACGTCGCGGAACTCGACCCGCGCGCCGCCGCCCAGGTCGTCCGCGAGGCGCATCTCCCACCCGTGCTCGGACGCGACCGTCCCGACGATGTGGAGGCCGTAGTGCCCCCCGACCGGCCCGTCGGCCGCTACCGCCTGGGCCTTCACGTCGTCGCCGAATCCCGGTCCGTCGTCCGAAACGTAGAAGCCCTCCGCGTCGCCGAGCACGCCGACGCGGACCGCCACGTCCCGTCTCCCGTGCTCCACGGCGTTGCGAAAGAGGTTCTCGAAGACCTGCCGGAGTCGACTCCGGTTCGCCCGCACCTGCCACACGCCGTCCGGGAGCGTGAGCGTCGCATCATCTGTCGCCACCGTCTCCCACGCCGCCCGCGCGATCGCGTGGAGGAGGAGCGTATCGGGGGCCCGTGCCTCCCCTTCGTCGCGGGCGCGCGCCAGCATGTCCTCGATGATCGCGTCGATCCGGTCCAGCGACTCATCCACCGTCTCGAAGAACTCCTCGCGCTTCGCGGTGTCGTCCGCGTGCCGGCCGAGCGCGAGCTGGGCTTTCGCGACCTGCAAGGGATTGCGCAGGTCGTGTGAGAGCACGTCCGCAAACTCCTCCAGTTCCTCTTTCTGCTCTCGCAACGCCGCCTCGCGTTGTTTGCGCTCCGTTACGTCCGTGAACATCCCGGTGAACACCCGTTCGCCGCGGTACTCGTGTGTGCGGAGACTCACCATAACCGGCACCTCGTGGCCGTCCTTGTGGAGCGCCGGGAGCTCGACGCCGTCCCAGTCGATGTGTCGCTCGCCGGTCTCGACGAACGCGTCCAGCCCGTTCTGGTGCGCGGAGCGCAACCGATCCGGGATGATCGTCATCTTCGAGCTGCCGATCAGCTCCTCAGGCGTGTATCCAAGGATCGGCTCGATTGCGGGGTTCGCGAAGAGGATGACGCTGTCCGTGTCGATCGTCAAGATTCCCTGTGACGTGTTTTCGACGAGCACTTGCAGGAACTCCGATTCCTCGCGGAGCGACCCTCCGGCCCGAACCAAATCGGCGACATCCCCCATGAACGACACCTCGGGCCGAACGAGTGATAAGGGTTTCCTGCCCCACCTTTTTCGTCGTCGGGTCGGCGGAGCCGACCACTCCTCGAAAAAGCTGGACCAAAAAGGCGGCGCGCTCCGCGCGCCGTCGAATCGCCGGAGCCGTCACCGCCGCGCCCCCGCACCGCCCCCGCACCGCCCCGCACCGCTCCGAACGCCCTGCACCGCACCGCCTCGCCTCGTCCCGCATCGCCTCGCCCTGCACCGCACTGTCTTTTTCCCGCCCTGTTGAAATCCTATTAGTTAGACACTATCTGCTGTGAAACACCCGGTAAAAGGGGTTGCGTACTTCTCGAGACAGACACCACTCACCCAGTCCAGATTACCTCTGGAGCCAATATGAGGAGACCGAGGAAGACGATGATGACACCGAGGCCAACTATTCTAAGTACGCCTGCTGAACGCTGTCGGGTCGGCGGAAGAGATTCGGCTACCCCGGTGAACGCGAACGCGATACCCAAAAAGAGCATATTGTGAGGGCCGTCGAGTACAATGCCGAAATACGCCCAGCCGAGGAGGCAAACGACGGAGAAGAGGGAGAAGAGGAGCCCCTTCCGCCGTCCATCTGGCTCACGAAACAGTATCTGTCGAACTGTGTTCACACGTACTAACAGACGTTTGACCAAGTAAATCGTTCGGCTGTACTTACCGCTGAGACTGGAAAGGCTGTTAACCGACTCGCGCCGTCTATTCAACAGGCCGCAATCAAACTATCAGCCACAGAGGATTTCAACAGAGCCTTTTTCCCCTATTCCCTCTCCGTATCGCCCACTCCCACCGCTATCCCAATCGTGCGTCGGTGATCTCGACGTGCCCCCGATTCCCTTCCCAAACGGTGTCGTACGCCAACTCGATCGGCTGGTCCATGTGCGGGGCGTCGGTGACGAACGTCTCGAACTCCCCGCCCTCGCCGAGCGGGTGGACGCCGTACTCGTCGTTGAGCGCTTCGAGGTCGGCGAGGGCGTCCCGATCGAGCGTCCGGCCGAGCCACGACTCATCGAGGCCGTACGCGGCGACCTGGAGGATCGTGATTTCGAAGTCCGCATCAAGCATCGCCTCACCGAGCTCGATCGGATCCTCGCCCCAGAGCGGCGCGAACACGGCACAACCGAGTCGGTCGGCCATCGCCTCGATGCGCGAGGTCTGGAACTCGCTCTCGATCGCACCTGCCGTGACGCCCGCCAGCCCGCCGTCGAGGTCGGCCGCGAGGTCCCGTAGGGCGCGTTCGAGCGGTTCGAGTTCGGCGTCGCCCTGTGCGCCCGCATCGACGGCGTTCGGGGCGTCGAAGTCGTCGGGCTCGAGGTTCATGTGCTCGATCCCGATGCTCTCGGCGGCGAGACTCGTGAGGTGCGTCGCCGGCACATGGTACATGTAGGAATCCTCGCTCGGGTGGACGGTAAGCAGCCGCGTGACGTTCATGTCAGCCTCCAGGGCCTCGTAGAGCGCCCAACTGGAGTCCTTCCCACCCGAGAACAACGATACCCACTCGCCGTCGTCCACCTCATCCTCGCTCATACGCTCTCGTACGCGCCGACGGCTAAAGGTCCCGCGCTACGGCGTCTCGTCTCGCCCGGGGCTTTCAGCGGTGAGGTGACTCGACACGCGGATCCCGACGAGGCTGATGAGCACGCCGAGCAACACGAACGCCGTCAGGCGCTCCTCGGGTGAGAGCACGCCACCAGCGACGAGCGGCAGCGCGGGCGCGTGAGCGGGCGAGATGATGCCGGCCTGCTCGACGAAGTACGCGCTGAAGCCGCGGACGACGAGGCCGACCGCGATCGCGCCGAAGGGGAGATTGAGGTACGAGGCGCGCAGCCCGTCGTCGCGGATGAACTCGTCGATCAGCCGCCCCGTCGCGCCCGCGAGCGCGGCGAGCGCGAGCCACGGCACGCTGTGGTAGACGAACGCCATCGCGGTGACGAACGCGCCTGCGTCCCCGAGCCCGGAGACGCTGAGCGCGCCCACGAACGCCCCGACGAGCGTCAACCCGACCGCGATGACGTACGTGACGATGGAGACACGCCCCGAGTAGAGCGCCTTGCGGGCCTGCGTCGAGACGACTCCGAGGCGCTCGTCGACGCTTAGGCCCTTGTAGAGGAGGAACGCACCGATGACCGCGGTAATGGACGCGATGGCGAGCGCGAGGCTTCCGGTGACCGTGAGGAGGACGGGGAAGACGAGGAGCACGACCCCGAGGGGGACGAGGACGCTCTCGCGGAGCTCCTCGTCCGCGAGGAACTGCTTCAACAGGTAGTACGTGCTCTCGATGTCGCGGGCCTGCCGGACGACGACGCGATCGACGGCGTCGACCGGCAGGCGGCTCTCCACGATCGAGACGACGCCCTCGTCGCCCGCCGTGTCGACTACGACCACTGCGGTGTCCGGGGCATGTGTCGCGACGAGCTCGTCCAGCTGTTCGGCGAGTGCGCGATCCGCACCGACGGCGGTGTCAGCCGCCCCGGAGACGGCCGCGACGATGGCCTCGTTGGTCCCGTCATCGACGTCCGCACCGACGCGTAATGCCTCTAAGAGACAGTTGACGGTCGAGTCCTCGGGATCGCGCTGGCCGAGGTCGATAACGAGGTCCTCGATGGCGTCCCGGCCGACGATCGGCACCGCGGCTCCGGTCGAGCGGGCGATATCGCCCGCCCGGTCGACACAGACGACCAACGTACGCATCGAACGTTCGTCCCGTGGCGCGCGGCGCGTAAAAAGACTCACATCGTGGTGGCCCGCATGCCGTCACGACCGGCCAGCCGGCTTACCGGAACTGAATCTCGGTGTCCCCGTCGCCCGCGAGCGCGTCGGCGACGCCGGCACCCGCCGCCCGTGCGAGCGCGCGCCCGCCACCCTGGAGCCGGCGGAGCAGGCCGGGCGACGCGTGGAACGCCTCGACCGTGACCTCGTGGCCCAGTTCGTCCGCGAGCGCGTCCTCGGCGTCGCGTGCCGTCCCGATCTCGTCGACGAGGCCGCGCGACTCTGCCTCGCGCCCGAGGAACACCCGCGCCTCCGTCTCGCGGACGGTCTCCGGGTCGAGGTCGCGGCCCTCGGCGACCCGCTCGACGAAGTCGTCGTAATAGTCGTCGACGAGCCCCTGCAGGTAGTGCCGGTCGTCCTCGTCGAGTTCCTTGAGCGGCTGGCCGGCGTCCTTGTACTTCCCCGCCGCGAAGCGCTCGTAGGAGACGCCGAGCTCCTCGGCGAGTTCCTTTGCGTTCACCGTCGAGCCGATGACGCCGATGCTCCCGACGAGACTGCCCTCGCGGGCGAACAGCCGGTCGCACGCCGTCGCGATCCAGTAGCCGCCGCTCGCGCACTGATCGGTCGCGTAGGCGACGACCGGCCCCTCGAAGCGCTCGGCGGCGAGGCGGATGTCGTCGCTCGGGACGATCTCCCCGCCCGGTGTGTTCAGTTCCACGAGCAGCCCCTCGACGTTCGGATCGTCGTCCGCCCGCTCGATCTGTTCGACGATAGCGTCAGCCGGTGGCGTCACCACGCCGCCCGTCAGCCCGTCCGTGTTCCCGTCGCGGCTGATCGGCCCCTCGACCGCGACCTCCGCGACGTCGTACGCGGCGAGCCAGCGGCGACCGAGTCGCGCGGCCGCCCGCGCCACCACGAGCCCGAGCCCCAGGACGAGGAGAACGCCGAGCAGGTCGGCGACGTCCCGCGGGACCCGCACGAAGATGGTCCAGCCGATGACGAGCGCGACGAAGACGGCGAGGACGACGACGCAGAACCGGCCCAGTCGCTTCCCGAGCGTGTCCATACGGCTCACCGGGTGCGCGAGTCACCTAAACACACGGGTCACGCGTCGCGCGGCGCGTCATGTAGCCGTCGCTGGTCGGCGTGCGAAAACGTGAGGAAACGGGGAAAACGTGTTCGTTCTCTACAGCAGGCCGGACTTCTGGAGCTTGCGAAGGTCCTCGGTATCGACCGTTTCGCCCTCCTTGAACCGCTCGTAGATCTCCTCGGCCTCCTCGCGGGCCTCCTCCTGCTTTGCGGCGCGCTCGTCCTTGCGCTCTTCTTCTTCCTGCTTGTCGAGTTCGCGCAGGCGCTTTTGGACGCGAACGAACGCCTCGTGGTGGGCGTCGGCGGACTCCTGGGCCTCGACGAAGCTCTCGTGCATCTCGTCGGCTTCGTCCCGGATGTCGTCGGCCTCGCGATAGGCCTCGATCATCTGGTTGTGGTGCTGCTGAGCCTCGTCGGCGAGCTCGGTGACCTTCTCGTGGTGGTTCGACGCCTCGGCGCGGACCTCCTCGGCCTCATCGACGAGCTCTTCGAGGTCGTCGTTGTCCTCGAGGGTCTCCTTGCGCTGCTGGTACTCCTCGCGTTTGTTCTCGATCTTCTCGATGAGCTCGCGCTCGTCCTCGGGCGAGAGGACTTCGGTCTGCTGTTTGAACTCCAGCTGCTCGATGTCCTCTTTGAGCTCGTCGAGGTCCTTGCCCTCGTCGAGTTCGAGATCGCCCTTGCGCTCGTCGACTTGGTCGAAGAGCTCGTTGGCCTTCGCGTTCAGCTCGTTGCGCTGCTCTTTGTGCTCTTGGACGCGCTCGTTGAGCTCGTCGCGCTTCTCGCGGTGTTCCTGAGCCTCGTCGACCTTCTCGCGCGTCTTCGCGTTGAGGTCGTCCCGGTCGGAGGCGCGGGAAGAAGCGAGTTGGTTGAGTTCGTTACGTCGGTCGCGGAACTGACCCGCCTTCTTGATGAGCTGCCCCTTGGACTTCTCCTGGAGCTCTTCGTCGGTGATCAGTTCATCCGCATCGGATACTTCGAGAGTTGCTTCCTCTACCATTGTTTGATCCTCGGTTCCATACCGCCGGAGCGTCGCGCAGGGCGACCGCTCGGTGTGTCCTGTTGCCCGTCGTAAGGAGAGCGTCGGTTCATTCTCGAGCGGTGCTGACGAACGCCCGCAGCGTTCTGGTACTCTTACGTATGGCGTTACCGCACTTAAAATTTCCGCCGTCTGAGAGGTTGTAAACAGCTAGCATGCCCCGTGTACGTGGCGGTCTCGACGGTCCGCTCGTCATCGAACGAATGGACTGAAATACGCCCCGTAAGCTATCCCGGATATGCACCGCGAGGTCGTCCACGCGCGTGGTCACGACAACGTCAGCGCCGCCCACGCGAGCACGTTCGAGGTCACGACCGACGACTACCTTACGCCCGCCGGCGACTGTATCCTCGCCGTTGAGGCCGATCGTGCCCCGGTCGACTTCGACGAGGCGTTCGTCGCCGCCGCCAGCGACGCCGACGCGACGATCATCGCGACTCTCGAGGCCGACGGACACGAACACACCGTGACGGGCCGCGGCGACCCCGAGCTCACCTTCGCGAGCGAGCGCTCGATGGTCGGCCGAACGAGCACCTACGTCGACGACCGGACGGTCATGCTCGACGCCGAGCAAGCCGCCGAGGGGTTCGACCGCAATCTCGTTGCGGCGCTCGCCGACGGCGTCGAGGCGACGTTCACGCTGACCATCGAGTAGCGCGTCTCAGTACGTCGGAGGCTGAAGCAGCAAGCGCTCGCTCAGTGCCACTCGTCAGCCCACGCCTCGATCTCGTCGAAGACGGGGCAGAGCGCGCCGCCCTTCTTGGTCAGGGCGTAGTACGTCGCGACGGGTGCATCCTCCTCGACGCGCCGCGAGACGAGCCCGGCCTCGCCGAGGTCGTCGAGCACGCGGGAGAGCGTGCGCGCGTTTGCGCCGGTCGCGCGTTTGAGCTCGTTGAACCGCTTCTCGCCGTCCTGAAGCGCGTAGAGGACGATGAGTCGCCACTGCGATCCGATCAGTTCCAGTGAGTCGACGGCCGCGCACGCCGCCTCGTTCTCCGCCTCGACGTCGGTACCTCCTGACACGGGTGTCACCTGCTTACGTGTACGTTCGTGGGGAAATAAGTAGTTCGCCATCGTACCAGGTAACGTAATGCAACTAGTACGCGATCAGGACGGCGGATCGGAGACCGATCGGCGGGACACCTTCGACGGCGCGGGGCTCTGAATGGCGGCGAACGATCCCCACGCGGATGCCGCATTCGCTACCGCGGGCCCCGATCCGGCCGACGCCGACGTCGGGGCGGTCCTGATCCACGGCCGCGGAGCCACCCCGGAGAGCGTTCTCGGCCTCGCGGACGAGTTCGAGCGCGACGATGTCGCGTACGTCGCGCCGGGCGCGACGAACCGTACGTGGTACCCCAACCCGTTCACCGCGCCCACGGAGGCGAACCAACCGCACCTCGACTCCGCGCTCGCGACCGTCAAGCGCGCCGTCGGGACGCTCACCGATGCCGGGATCGAGCGCGAAAACGTCCTCCTCCTCGGCTTCTCGCAGGGGGCCTGTCTCACGACCGAATACGCCGCGCGCAACGCGCGACGCTACGGCGGCGTCGTCGCCTTCTCCGGCGGCCTCATCGGCGAGACCGTCGAGCGCGAGCGCTACGGCGGCGACTTCGACGGGACACCCGCGTTCGTCGGCTGCAGCGACTCGGACCCGCACATCCCCGAAGCGCGCGTCCACGAAACGACTGACGTCCTCACCGACCTCGGCGCGGACGTCGACGAGCGCATCTATCCGGACGCGCCACACGGCATCTTCGCAGACGAAGTCGAGGCCGTGAACGACATCGTGAACGGTCTTGGAGAGTAGCCGACGCGGGCCGCCCCGCTTTTCCTCTCGGCCGGCCAACCACCGCGTATGAGCGACGACGAGCCGACCCGGAACATCTCGGGCGGCGACGCCGGCGGCGGCGCGAGCGCGGTCTTCGACGCGAGCGACGACCCGGACGCGCCGCTCGTCGAGCGCGTCGTCGACCGCCTCGGCGAACGTTACTGGCAGAAGACCTACGGCGGACAGGACGCCTTCGAGTGTCTCGTCCGCACCGTCCTCTCGCAGAACACCTCCGATACGGCGAGCCAGCCCGCCCACGACGCGCTGCTGGCGCGCTACGGTCCCGAATCCGCCGACAACGACGCGGACGACGACGCCGACCTCGCCGCGGCGCTCGCGGACGCCCACCAACCCGACCTCGCGGAGACGATCAGCTCCGCGGGGCTCTACAACCAGAAGTCGGAGACGCTCATTCGCCTCGCCGAACGGGTGTGCGAGGAGTATGGCGGCGCGGCCGGCTTCGACGAGTTCGTCAAACGGGAGGACCCCGACGCCGTCCGCGACGCGCTCCTCGACATGAAGGGTGTCGGGCCGAAAACGGCCGACTGCGTCCTCCTCTTTGCGGGCGGGCGCGATGGCGTCTTCCCCGTCGACACGCACGTCCATCGGATCGCGCGCCGGATGGGCTTCGCGCCACCGGACGCCGACCACGAGGGCGTGCGCGAGGCCATCGAGCGCGAACTCCCCGCGGAGAAGTGCGGCTTCGGCCACACGGCGATGATCCAATTCGGCCGGGACTTCTGCAGCGCCCGGAAACCCGCGTGCCTTGACGACCCCGAGGCGTGTCCGATGGCGGACTGCTGCGAACAGGTCGGCGTCTATCCGGATTCGGACGAGGTCGTCGATCCCGCTGATACCGTGGAGTAGCACGCGCCGAAGCCGATTCACCGCAGGTGTGACGCCTACTCGTCCGCGCCGATCTCCTCAGCGAGCCCGTCGATGACGTGCTCCGCCGACGAGAGGTTCGTCGCGAGCGGGATGTCGTGGACGTCGCAGATACGCAACAGCGCCGAGATATCGGGTTCGTGGGGCTGGGAGGTGAGGACGTCGCGAATGAAGATGATGGCCTCACAGTCCCCCTCCGCGACCTCCGCGCCGATCATCATGTCGCCGCCGAGCGGGCCCGAGGCCTTCCGCTCGACTTCGAGGTCCGTCTCCTCCATGATGCGCTTGCCCGTCGTGCCGGTGCCGATGAGGTCGAACTGCTTCAGGCGCGCCTCGTGGCTTTGTGCGAACTCGATGAGCTCCGGTTTCTTCTCGTCGTGTGCGATGAGCGCGATACGCATACCGGTACTCCGGGGGGCGGGAGTAAGAACCTTCGCACCCCCGACCGGTTGCTGTTCCTCGGAGGAGTCAGCGGCCGTCACGCGAACGTTCGCCCTGCGGACCAACGCTTCTCTGCGGATCGTTTCTCGCGTGCGCGGAGAGCAGCAGCTAGAACGTCTGATCTCTACAAAACTGAGAGTGTTGTCTGTCGCCGCGTGCGACAGTGTGTGTCGGTCTTACTGTCGAACGACGTTCGCTGCGCGAGGCCCCTTGGGGGAGGACTCGATATCGAACTCGACCTCAGTCCCCTCGGTGAGGTCTTCGCCGCCGACATCTTCCATGTGGAAGAAGACGTCTTCGTCGTCGTCGAGGTCGCCGTCGTCAGTCGAAATGAAACCGTAGCCGCCCGTGTCGTTGAAGAAGTCAACCTTACCGTTTGCCATTACAACCAAACAGAGGGCCGTGTACGGGATAACCCTTGCGAGTGTCAAGGTACCACGGCTCTCGACGGTACATTCGCAGTCGTGACATCGCGATGGATACACGACTGTCCACCCCCTACCGTGACCGGTGGCCTAGAGGAACCGGAACGTTTCGAGGTTCTTCGGTGCGAACGTCCGCATGTTGTAGTCGTGGTAGAGCGCGCTGGAGAGGTCCTGCGTGGAGCGTTCGTCGCCGTGCACGCAGAGCACCTTCTCGGGACGGGGGTTCATCGTGCGCACGAAGTTCTCGAGACCTTGGCGGTCGGCGTGCCCGGAGAAGCCATCGACGGTCGCGACGTCCATGTTGAGCTGGAGGTGTTGGGTCCGCCCGCCCTCGCCGCCCATCGGAATCTCGTCCCAGCCACTCTGGATGCGTCGCCCCATCGTCCCCTGGGCCTGGTAGCCGACGAAGATCATCTGGTTGTCCTCCTGTGGCCCGAGGTGTTCGAGCCAGCTCATGATCGGGCCACCGGTGACCATCCCGGAGGTGGAGAGGACGATGCACTCCTCGCCCTCGGCGACGTCCATGCGCTCGTCTTCGCCGCCGTCGATGTGGTTGAACTGGTCGGCGAGGAAGGGGTTCTCGTCCTCGTGGAAGATCCGATCGCGGAGGTCGTCGCGGAGGAACTCCGGGTAGGTCGTGTGGATGGCGGTGGCCTCCCAGATCATCCCGTCGAGGTGGATGGGCATGGTCGGGATCTTATCGGTCCGCATCGCCTCCTCCAAGACGAGCATGAGCTCCTGGGAGCGCCCGACGGCGAACGCCGGGATGACCACTTTTCCGCCGCGCTCGTACGCCTCGTTGATGATCTCGATGAGGTTCCGCTCGGAGTCATCCTGGTCGGTCTGGTAGTCGTTGCGTCCGCCGTACGTCGACTCCATGACGAGCGTCTCGACGCGCGGGAAGTCGTTGACCGCGCCGTTGAACAGACGGGTGTCCTCGTAGTGGATGTCCCCCGAGAAGGCGACGTTGTAGAGCCCGTCGCCGATGTGGAAGTGCGAGACGGCGCTCCCGAGGATGTGGCCGGCGTTGTGGAACGTGAGCTTGACGTCCGGCGCGATGTCCGTCACGTCGCCGTAGTCGAGCGTGATGCAGTGTTTGATCGCCTCGCGGACCATCTCGGAGTCGTAGGGCGGCGTCCGACCCTCCTTGGCCGCGACGTCGAGATAGTCGAGCGTCAGGAGCCCCATCAGGTCGCGGGTCGGCTCCGTACAGTAGATCGGGCCGTCGTAGCCGTATTTGAAGAGAAGCGGGATGAACGCCGAGTGATCGAGGTGCGCGTGGGTGAGGACGACGGCGTCGATGGTGTTCGCGCCGGCCCCGAGCGCCTCCGAGACCTGCAGATAGGGGACTTCGTCCTCGCTCCCCGGTTTGTCCCCGCAGTCGATGAGGATGCGCGTCTCGGGCGTGCTGAGGATGAAGCTCGCGCGCCCGACCTCGCGACAGCAGCCGAGCGTCGTGATGCGGACGTACTCGTCGTCCGACATCTCCTCGCGGTGGATCTGTCGACCGACCTTTTCCAGTATATCGCGACGCTCGTCGCGTTCGGTCTTCAGGAAGTTCCGGACGTTCCGGACGGTCGAGGACTCGATCGGCGGCGTGCGGACGACTTCGGGTGTCCACCCCGCGCGCTGGGTGATCTCGCGGAGCGTTGAGCCGTGTCGACCGATGACCATGCCCGGCTTGGTGGCCTCGATGACGACCTCGCCCGTGTCCTCGTGGAAGTCGAGGTCGGTGACGCCGGCGTCCTCGGGGACGACGTCCATGATCTCCTCGCGGGCCTCGCGCGGCGGCGAGAGGACGTCCGGGTCGGGACGGACGGTGATCCGTTTTCGGAGTTGGGAGGCGAGACGCCGGATGAGGTCGTCGTTCTCCGCGAACTTCTTCGGATCGCGGGTGTAGACGACGAGTTCCGGGCCCTCGTACTTGACTTCGGTAACGGAGATGTCCGGCGGCACTTCGTCCGTGATCGTCTGTTGTAGTTCCTCAAGTTGCGTGTCTACGGAGCTCATAGTGAACCTGGCGGGCTTCGTCGGGGCGTCACGGCACGGCGACGGCGCGGACGAGACGGTCCGATCGGACGTCCCGTGCTCGGTGACTGACCGAAAGATGTCATCGTAGTGAGTGCGGTCGTCCCACGGGCGACGCCCGTGGGTCCCGCGGGAGCAGTCGTGAAAACCCGCTTGTCCGGGTATATACCCGTGATGTTATAAAATACCTTCGTAAGGTAGACGACTGTCGCAGCGATGGCGTCAGTCTGCACGCGACGCCGCTGACGACTCCCGCGGCACGATCGACGCGGCTTGCACGGACGTCACGGCGGATACGCCGTGCAGGGCTCGACGATCTCGATGCCGCTCTCGCGGGGTACAGACGCGACTCCCGGAGTGAGCGTGGCGTGACGGCGAGAACCCGTTCGGCGTATGACGAGGACCGCGTCGTCGGGTCCTACCGTCCCCGACGCGCGAAAAGAGTGGCCAGACCAGAGCGAGACCGTGTCAGCGGGACCGCTCAGTCGCTTCCGATGGAGATCTCGGCCTCATCAGGTGCGAACGATCCTGGCGGTTCGTCGTCCGCGCGGAGCGCTCGATACACCTCGCGCTCGCGACGCTGCTGGCGTTTGCCCATGCCCTTCCGTTCGCGACCGCGTTTCGTATCTCCCATTACATCATGGTATGAGCACCCATACCACTTAAACTTGTTCCCCACCCGGTCCGCAGGCCCCTTCAGGAGATTTAAGGCCGCAGTCGGCCTCCGAACCGATAATGAGCGAGGACCAGGAGCTCGGCATCACCGAGCAAAAGGAGTACAACCCCGGCGAGTGGTACGCCGAGGTCGTCGAGAAGGCCGAACTCGCGAGCTACGCCCCCGAAGGGATGGGTGGGTTCATCGTCACGCGCCCGCGCGGGTACAGCCTCTGGGAGAGCGTTCAGGACAACCTCGACGCGTGGTTCGACGAGACCGGCGTCGACAACGCCTACTTCCCGCTGTTCATCCCCGAGGACTACCTCGAACGCGAGAAGGACGTCGTCGAGGGGTTCGACCCCGAGGTCGCGTGGGTGACTCACGGCGGTCACGACGAGCTCGAAGAGCGCCTCGCGGTCCGACCGACCTCCGAGTCGATCATCGCGCCCTACATGGCGCAGTGGGTCCGCTCGCATCGCGACCTCCCCCTTCGTCTCAACCAGTGGTGTAGCGTCGTCCGCTGGGAGGCCACGGAGACGAAGCCGTTCTTCCGGACGAAGGAGTTCCTCTGGCAGGAGGGACACACCGCCCACGAGAGCGACGAGGGCGCGTGGGAGGAGACGCTGACCCGCCTCGATCAGTACCAGCGCCTCTACGAGGACGTCTTCGCGATGCCGGTGATGCGCGGCGCGAAACCCGACCACGACAAGTTCCCGGGCGCGGACACTACGACGACGGTCGAGGCGCTGATGCCCGACGGCAAATCCGTGCAGGGCGCGACGTCGCACAACCTCGGGCAGTCCTTTGCGGAGGCCTTCGACCTCACATACAGCGATGAGGACGAGGCGGAGCGCGTCGCGCACACGACGTCGTGGGGGCTCTCGTGGCGCGCGCTCGGCGCGCTCATCATGACGCACTCGGACGACCAGGGCCTCGTGCTGCCGCCGACGGTCGCGCCCGAGCAGGTCGTGATCGTCCCGATCTGGCAGGAGGAGACGAAAGAGGAGGTCCTCCAGTATTCGAGCGAAATCGCGGCGGAGCTCGAAGACGACGGCGTCCGCGTCCACCTCGACGACCGCGACGAGCGCAACCCCGGCTTCAAGTACAACGAGTGGGAGCTCAAGGGCGTCCCTCTCCGCCTTGAGATCGGCCCGCACGAGGTCGATGACGCGGAGGTCACCGCCGTCCACCGCCCGGACGGCGAGCAGACGACGACCGAGCGCGAGACGCTCGTTGAGGACGTCGAGGACCACCTCGATGCGGTGTTCGCGAAGCTCTACGCGGCAGCCGAGGAGACCTTGGAGGAGAACGTCCGGGAGGCCGACAGCCCGGAGGAGATTATGGGAACCATCGGCCAACACGGCGGCTACGTCCGCACGCCGTGGTGTGGCG
The DNA here is from genome assembly GCF_039520965.1 of Halarchaeum salinum. NCBI lineage: Archaea > Methanobacteriati > Methanobacteriota > Halobacteria > Halobacteriales > Halobacteriaceae > Halarchaeum > Halarchaeum salinum. The sequence continues at coordinate 61,117 of NZ_BAAABL010000021.1, read as the reverse complement.
ACGAGGCCTGCGAGGCGGCGATCAAGGAGAAGGTCCACGCGGAGATTGTCGCCGTCCCGCTCGACGAGTCCGACATCGCGGGTGACCACCGCGAGAACGCCCACCGCGCCGAGGCGATCCACGAGGAGGGAGACGAGTGTACGGTCTGCGGCGACGACGCGGTCGAGACGGCCTACTTCGCTCGGTCGTACTGACGCCGTCGCTCCGGCTCTTTAGGTGATTATTGTGATATTGATGTCCTAATACTGTCTAAGGACCTGGTTATATGTCCTAAGGTGCTGATGGAAGGGGTTTTATGCGCCGATGTGTGTCTTACAGTCACATATGACTGAGCACGACGCACGGAGCGGCGGCCGGCGCCTCGCGGACCCGGCCGAGGCACGCTCGAACTGCGGCGTCGGGGTCGTCATGGACCTCGACGATGACGGCGGTCACGATGTCGTACGTGATGGCCTTGACCTTCTCGCGAACCTCGAACACCGCGGGACGACCGGCGCGGAGAAACAGACCGGCGACGGAGCCGGTATCCTCCTCCAGATTCCGGACGGTTTCTTCGCAGACGAGATCGACAACCTCCCGGAGCAGTACGCCGTCGGATCGTTCTTCCTCCCGCAAGACGCCGACGAACGGGCCGACAGCAAGGACGCCGTCGCCGACGCACTCGGCGAACACGGCCTCGACGTCGTCGCGTGGCGCGACGTCCCGACCGACAACAGCGATCTCGGGCAGACCGCGATCGACTCCGAACCGCACGTCGCCCAACTCGTCGTCACCCCCGACGAGTACATGGACGACGACGACTTCGATCGCGCGCTCTACATCGCTCGACGCGCCGTTGAGGCAGCGGTCGACCACGAGCGCTTCTACGTCTGTTCGCTCGACCGGCAGACCCTCGTTTACAAGGGACTCCTGAAGGGCGATCAGGTGCGGGGCTACTACCCCGACCTCCGCGACGAGCGTCTCGACTCGACGTTCGTTCTCGTGCACGCGCGCTTCTCGACGAACACCCTCGGCGCGTGGCACCTCGCTCACCCCTACCGGAACATCGTCCACAACGGCGAGTTCAACACGATCAAGGGGAACGTCAACTGGATGCGGGCCCGCGAGGCCGACATCGAGAGCGAGCGCTTCTCCGAGGACGAACTCGACACGGTCCGACCGATCATCCCCGACCCCGACCAGTCCGACACCGCGAGCGTCGACAACGCCCTCGAACTCCTGATGCAGGGCGGGCGCGACCTCCCCCACGCGCTCCGGATGCTCATCCCGGAAGCGTGGGAGGGCGACGAGGCGATGGACGACGACCGGCAGGACTGGTACAACTACCACGCCTCGCTCATCGAACCGTGGGACGGCCCCGCGCTCGTCGTCGGCACCGACGGTGAGCGCGTCGGTGCGGCCCTCGACCGAAACGGCCTCCGGCCGTGTCGCTACGAGGTTACGACCGACAACACGCTCGTCATGGGCAGCGAAGCGGGTGCGATCGAGACGCCCGCCGCTGAGGTGGCCGAGCGCGGTCGCCTCCAGCCCGGCCAGCTCTTCGTCGCCGACCCCGCGGAGGGGCGCGTCATCCCCGACGACGAGGTCTTCGACGACCTCACTGACGAGAAGTACGGCGAATGGGTCGACGCAGAGCAGACCCGCTATGAGGGGCACGCCGACAACCCGCTGCCGAGCGGTGACGGCGACGCGCTGCGCGCCCGCCAAGCCGCCTTCGGCTACACCCACGACGAGCTGAACGAGGTGCTCGAACCGATGCTCGACGCCGGGAAGGACCCCGTCGGCTCGATGGGCGACGACACGCCGCTGGCGGTCCTCTCGAAGTTCAACATCCCGCTGTTCAGCTACTTCCGGCAGATGTTCGCACAGGTGACGAACCCGCCGATCGACTACATCCGCGAGGACGTCGTCACCTCCCTCCAGACCCGCCTGGGCCGCGAGCGGAACCTCCTCGACGAGACGCCCGCGCACGCCAGACAGGTCGTCCTCGACTCGCCGATTCTGACCGACGATGGCCTCGGGCGCGTCCGCGACGCCGACGTCCCGGACGTCACGGTTGACATCACGTACGATCCCGAGACGGACCTCGAAGACGCCGTCGAGGCCGTTCGCGACGAGGTTGAGGCGGCGATCCGCGACGGCGCGGAGATCGTCGTGCTCTCCGATCGGGACGTCGGGCGCGACCGGCTCGCGATTCCGAGCCTGCTCGCGACCAGCGCCGTCCACCACCACCTCGTCCGCGAGGGCCTGCGCACGCGCGCCGGCCTCGTCGTCGAGTCCGGCGACCCGCGCACCGTCCACCAGCTCTCGACGCTCGTCGGCTACGGTGCGGGCGCGGTCAACCCCTACCTCGCGATGGAGACGGTGACGGATCTCGTCGCCGGTCCGGACGGGATGGACGACGCCGAAGCCGTCGACACGTACGTCGACGCGCTCGAACAGGGCCTGCTGAAGGTCATGTCCAAGATGGGCATCTCGACGGTCGAGTCCTATCGCGGGGCGCAGATCTTTGAGGCGGTCGGCCTGAACGACGGCCTCGTGGACGAGTACTTCACGGGGACGCCGAACAAGACGAGCGGCATCGGCCTTGCGGAGATCGAGGACGACCTCCGCGAACGCCACCAGCAGGGGTACGGCAGCGAGGACGTCGATCTCGAACGACAGGGCGAGTTCACGAACACCTCGAACGGCCGCTACCACCAGTGGAACCCGCAGACGGTCAACGCCTTGCAGGCCGCGGTCCGCTCGGACGACTACGAGCAGTTCGGTGAGTTCTCCGAGCTGATCGACGACCAGACGAAGCAGCTCCAGACGCTGCGCGGACTCATCGACATCGATAGCTCCGAGCGGGAATCCGTTCCCCTCGACGAGGTCGAACCCGCGGCGGACATCGTCGAGCGCTTCTCGACGGCCGCGATGAGCCTCGGGAGCCTCTCGCCGGAGGCCCACGAGAACAACGCGAAGGCGATGAACTCCATCGGTGCACGCGCGAACACGGGCGAGGGCGGCGAACCGCCAGCGCGCTTCAACACGGAGAAGGAGTGTCGGATCAAGCAGGTCGCCTCCGGGCGCTTCGGCGTCACGAGCGAATACCTCACCGAGGCCGACGACCTGCAGATCAAGATGGCGCAGGGCTCGAAGCCCGGCGAGGGCGGTCACCTCCCCGGCTCGAAGGTCAACGAGATGATCGCCGGCGTCCGCTACTCGACGCCCGGCGTCGGGCTCATCAGCCCGCCGCCGCAACACGACATCTACTCGATCGAGGACCTCAAGCAGCTCATCTACGACCTGCGCTCGGGCAACCCCGAGGCCCGCGTGCATGTGAAGCTCGTCTCCGAGGCCGGCATCGGCACCATCGCCGCCGGCGTCGCGAAGGCGAAGGCGGACTGCATCCACATCTCCGGGCACGCCGGCGGGACGGGTGCGTCCCCGAAGACGTCGATCAAACACGCCGGCCTCCCGTGGGAGCTCGGCCTCGCCGAGGCGAACCAGCTCCTCCGCGAGACCGGCCTGCGCTCGCGCGTCACGCTGCGCGTCGACGGCGGGCTCAAGACCGGTCGCGACGTCGCGATCGGCGCGCTGCTCGGTGCCGAGGAGTTCGCCTTCGGGACCGGGAGCCTCGTCACCTCCGGCTGTGTGATGGCTCGTCAGTGTCACGCCAACACCTGTCCGGTCGGCATCGCCACGCAGTCGGAGACGCTCCGCGAGCGCTTCCCCGGCCAGCCCGAGCACGTCGTGAACTTCATGATGTTCGTCGCGCAGGAGCTGCGCGAGATCATGGCCGAACTCGGCTTCACGGACCTCGACGAGATGGTCGGGCGGACCGAGCTGCTCGACCAGCGCGACGTCGAGCACCCGAAGGCCCGCACGCTCGACCTCTCGCGCGTCATCGCGGACCCGGTCGACAACGACGACCGCTACCGGACGCGCGTGCAGGACACCGACCACGACGAGCACTTCGACTGGGACGTCTTGGAGGAGGTCGGCGACGCGATCGAGGCCGGCGACTCCGTCAACGTCGAGACGGACGTGACGAACGTCGATCGTGCGGTCGGCGGCGTGCTCTCGAACGCTGTCTCGGACGCACACGGCGGCGACGGGCTGCCGGACGACACGGTGTCGCTCGAACTCGATGGCATCGCGGGCCAATCCTTCGGCGCGTGGCTCGCACAGGGCGTCTCGCTCTCCCTCACGGGTGCGGCGAACGACTACGTCGGCAAGGGCATGTCCGGCGGGAAGATCGTCGTGAACACGCCGAGCGAAGCGCCCTTCGACCCGGCGACGAACACGCTCATCGGGAACGTCGCGCTCTACGGCGCGACCGACGGCGAGCTGTACGTCAACGGGACTGCCGGCGAGCGCTTCGGCGTTCGGAACTCGGGCGTGAAGGCCGTCGTCGAGGGCGTCGGCGACCACGGCTGCGAGTACATGACCGGCGGCGTCGTCGCGGTGCTCGGCGACGTCGGGCGGAACTTCGCGGCCGGGATGAGCGGCGGGATCGCCTACGTCTACGACCCCGAGGACGAGCTCGCCGACAAGACGAACGCGGGGATGGTCTCCCTGGAGGACGACCTCACGGACCAGGACGAGGCGATGCTCCGGCGGCTCGTCAAGAACCACGAGACCTACACGGACTCCGCGCGCGCCGCCGAACTGCTCGAGCGGTGGGCGGCCGTCCGCGACGACTTCGTGAAAGTCATGCCGGACGCGTACGCGGACGCCATCGCGGAGCGCCCGGAGGACGACGCGCGCAAGTCGCTCCCGGCCCCCGCGGCGAGCGAGCCCGAGGCGACCGGTCGCGCGGACTGATCGACTGAAACGCGCGTTTCAGCCGCCACAACGTCTTTTCACACGCACCGCGTCGATAGCGGTGTGCAGCTTTCACGACGCCACCTATGCGGCGCGCTCGCCGGAACGATGAGCGTCGCGCTCGCCGGCTGTACGACCGGCGACGTTGGGGGGAGCGGCGATAGTGGTGGGACCGACGGCGACGGGACCGACGGCGACGGGACCGACGGCGCTGGTGACGGGATCAACGGCGGCGGAACGACGACGGACACGTCGTTCGCGGGGTGTCCGTCGCTCCGTGACGCCGACCGGACGGTCTGTGCGGCGACGGCGGGGGCGGACGTCCCGGTCGTCCTCCGGCCGTCCACGACGGCCCTCACGTCGCCCGGAACGCTCCGGTTCACGTTGTCGAACGGCGGCGAGTCGACGCTCGGGCTGAACCCCTACGACTGGACCGTCCACCGAGAGACGGCTGACGGCTGGGAGCACGTCGCGCCGGACGCGACGATCGAGCCGTGGCGCGAGATCCAACCGGGGGAATCGCAGTCGTGGGTGCTCGGCGTCGGGACGGAACCGACGGCTGAGGGTGACGACGTGGCCTGTGGCCCGCTCGCCCTCGACGCCAGGACGTACGCGTTCAGCGTCGTTGCACAGGAGGGCGACGTGTGGACGGCGTACGTCGCGCGCTTCCGCGTCGCCTGAGGCTTCACCCCACTCCGCCCTGCCCATCCTTCCTCGCCCCGCTCCGCCCTGCCCGTCCCCTCCCGTCCCGCCCCATTTCGCCCTGCCTTCTCTGTCCGCGCCGTCCCACCACCCCTTTTTGCGGGCCGCGCGATATGCCGGTATGCACGAGGCGCTCATCGTCGGCGGCACGCGGTTCATCGGCCGCTATACGGTTGAGGAGCTGTTGGACCACGACTACCGGGTGACGATCTTCAATCGCGGGGAGCACGCGAACCCCTTCGCGGAGCGCGACGACGTTCACCACTACGAGGGCGACCGGACGAACGATCGCGAGCTGCTGACGGCGAAACGGGAGGTCGAACCGGACGTCGTGATCGACTGCGTGGCCTACCAGCCCCGCGACGTGCGCCAAGCGACGGAAATCTTCGCCGACGTGAACGCGTACGTCTACGTCTCCTCGGGGGCGTCGTACGCCCGCGACGACATCCCGAAACGCGAGGGCGAGACGCCGCTGTGCGACTGCTCGGCCGATCAGGCCGCGGACGACACCGGGGCGACGTACGGCAACCGGAAGGCCGAGGGCGACCGGATGGTGTTCCGTGCGGCCGAGCGCGGGGTGAACGCGATGGCGGTGCGCCCGACGGTCGTCTACGGCCCCCACGACTACACGGAGCGCCTCGACTACTGGCTCCACCGCGTCGAGTCGTACGATCGCGTCATCGTGCCGGGCGACGGGACGAACCTCTGGCAGCGCGTCTACGTCGAGGACGTCGCGTCGGCGCTCCGAATCGTCGCCGAGGAGGGGACGCCCGGCGAGGCGTACAACGTCGGGGATCGAAACGCGCTCACCTTGGAAGACACGGTGCGGGCGGCGGCGGACGCCCTCGACACGGATGTCGAGATCGTCACCGCGAGCGATCGGGAGCTCTCGACGGCCGGCCTCGAACTCGGGTCGTTCCCGCTCTATCGGTCCGCGCCGCATCTGCTCGACACGCACGCGCTCGCCGAGCTCGGCTGGGAGTCGACGCCAGTTGAGGCGGCGATGGCGCGCACGGCGGCCGACCACCGCGAGAGCGACCGGACGCGCGTCGAGAACGGCCCCGACCGGGCGGCCGAGGAGACGGTGCTCGACGTCCTCGATACGATCTGAGCGGAGAGGACAACCGCTTTGTCGCGGGCCTCCGACGGGCCGGTATGTTCACCAAAACGTCGTGGATCAAGCTCCCGCGGAACGTAGTGGTCGGCCACGACGTCCTCGGCGAGGTTCGGGACGTCGTCGCGGACACCCATCTCCGCGGTCGCCCGCTCGTCGTCACCAGCCCGACGCCGAAGGAGGTGGCGGCCGCGGACGTCGTCGCGCAGTACGAGGCCGCCGGCACGGACCCCGCGGTCGTCGAAGTCGACACCGCGAGTTTCGACGCGGTTGAGCGCGTCATCGACGCCGCGGAGGCCACGGACGCCGCGTACCTCATCGGGATCGGCGGCGGGAAGGCGATCGACATCGCGAAGATGGCGAGCGACCGCTGCGACCTCGGCTTCGTCTCCGTCCCGACGGCGGCGAGCCACGACGGCATCGTCTCCGGGCGCGGCTCCGTCCCGGAGGGCGACACGCGCCACAGCGTCGCGGCCGATCCGCCGATTGCCGTCGTCGCGGATACGGGCGTGCTCGCCGACGCGCCGTGGGAGCTCACGACGGCGGGCTGTGCCGACATCATCTCGAACTACACCGCGGTAAAGGACTGGCGGCTCGCGAACCGGCTGCGGAACGTCGAGTACAGTGAGTACGCCGCGTCGCTCGCGGAGATGACCGCCGAACTCCTGGTCGAGAGCGCGGACAGCATCCGTCCCGGCTTGGAGGAGGCCGCGTGGATGGTCGTGAAGGCGCTCGTCTCCTCCGGCGTCGCCATGAGCATCGCGGGCTCCTCGCGGCCGGCGTCGGGTGCCGAACACCTCGTGAGCCACCAGCTCGATCGGATTGCGCCCGGCAAGGCGCTGCACGGGCACCAGGTCGGCGTCGCCGCCATCGTCACCGAATACCTCCACAGCGGCGAACGGGGCGACTGGCACGCGGTCCGCGACGCCCTCGACGCCATCGACGCGCCGACGACCGCCGCGGCGCTCGGGATCGACGACGACGAGCTCGTGACGGCGCTAACGACCGCCCACGAGATCCGCGATCGGTACACGATTCTCGGTAGCGGGATCAGCGAGGCGGCGGCGCGCGAAGCCATCACGAAAACTGGCGTCGTATAGCGACCGCACTTGGTGGATTTCGACGGCCTATGGGTTCCGTGCGAACGTGAGATAGCCCGTGTGGCCGACGCCGCGCGTCGAGGGCCGGGAGCCCCGATCGTCGAAGTCCATCGCGCGCTGGATGGTCTCGATCGTATCGACGTCCGCGAGGCCGGCCTCGATGGCCGATTCGTGGCTCGCACGGGCGTTCTCGACGAACGGCGAGTAGACAGCGACGAAGCCGCCGGAAACGAGGTGGTCGTCCAGACGGGCGACGATGTCGGGGGCGTCGGCGGTGTCGAGCGTCACGAGGTCGAACGTCCCGAGGTCGTCGAGTGCCTCGGTAACGTCGCCTGCGCGGACCTCGACGGTGTCCGCGACACCCGCGAGTGTCATGTTCTCGCGGGCGACCTCGGCGAACTCCGCGCGGGCCTCGTAGGTGAGGACGTCCGCGCCGAGCCGACCGAGATAGGCGGCGAGCACGCCCGTCCCGGTGCCGGCGTCGAGGACGCGATCGTCCGCGGCCGCGCCCGTCTCGCCGATGACGACGCCGATGTCCTTCGGCATCATCGGCGCGCCCGTCCGTTCGAGGTGATCGAAGAGGTCGGGCCCGCGGAGCGAGCGGACGGTGAACGGTTCGCCGAGATGCGTCTCGATGACCTGGCCGGGATCGGGATCGTCCGGCACGTCCACGACGCCGAGGTCGGTGTGGAGTTCCGCGCCGGGATGGCTGAGGAACTCTCGGTCGTCCCGGACGAGGAGGAACGCCCTCACTCCAGGGTGGCGATGGCGGTCGCGAGGTCGCCGTCGGCACCCTTCAGGGCCGCGCGGGCCTCCTCCTCGCTCGCGCCCGTCCGCTGAACGACGATCTCGACGTCCGCGTCGGGAATCTCGGGTTCGCCGGCGTCCCCACCTTCGTCGGCCTCGGCGGCCTCGCCGGACTCGACGGCCGCGGTGGCCTCGCGCTCCTCGGGCTGGCCGAGAATCTGGTAGGTCTCCTGTCCGCGGGCGTCCATCTGCGTGACGTCCGCGTCCGAGAAGACGAGTTCGCGCCCGTCGGTCGTCGTGATGACGACCTCCTCGGCGTCGATTTCGGTGACGTCGATACCCATCTGTTCCATCATCTGCTGCATCTTCCGGGGGTTCATCCCGCCGCCTCCTCCAAACATGTCCGATTCTCCGGCCGCCCGCGGCAAAAGTACTGCGGGTCGCGGGTGCTGTCGGCGGTGCACGACGGTTCGTGAGGTCGGGGCACTGCGTTGCGCTTTGGCCGTGGTACTCCGTCCCCGCTCCGTCTCGAATCTCGTACATGGACCTTTTTCCACGGCTCCGCCGTGCAAAAATCTCCACCAAAAAAACCGCTACGCCGTCCCCGCTCCTTCGCGAATCTCGTACATGGACCTTTTCCACGTCTCTGCCGTGCAAAAATCTCCACCAAAAAAACCGCTACGCCGTCCCCGCTCCTTCGCGAACCTCGTACATGGACCTTTTTCCACGGCTCTGCCGTGCAAAAATCTCCACCAAAAAACCGCTACGCCGTCCCCGCTCCTTCTCGAATCTTTACAGCCATCCCGGTGTCGAAGTCCCGAACGGCCGCGGCGTCGAGTTCGAGGCGGCCGACGGCGATCGGGTAGCCGTCCGCGTGGACGACGACGACCTCATCGCCGGCGTGGGCCTCGGGATCGACGTCGGTGACGAACTTCGCGAAGACGTTCTTCCCCTCGCGGACGAACGGTTCGCTCTCGTCGCCGACGACGACGCGACACGCGGGCGTACCGAGCGCGTCGTGTAAGCGCTCACCGCCCGCGAGCCCGAGCGTGAAGCGGCCGTCGGTCCCAAGCGAGACGATGCGCTCGCCGTCGCGCGTCGAGACCTGTCGGGGGCGACCGGATTTCGAGCGATCGACGTCGTACGCCTCCCCGGCGGGGAACAGCGCCGCGCCAGCGCCCGCGCGGAACTGGTAGTCCGCGATCGTCCGCAGGGTCCGTCGTTCTGCGTCCTCCATGAATCAATCCTCCGCGCGACGGCGGGATGTACCCTTCGGACGGGAGAGGTGGGCTTATGTGCCGGGCAGGCCAAGATGCGACCAAGATGGAAACGAAGACGCTCGCGGGACTGCCGCTCCTCGTGATCGCGGCGGCACTGCTGCTGTGGACGACGCTGACGATGAAGACCGTGAGTCCGATGACGCTCGGTGCCGGCGCGGTCGCCGCTGTCGGTCTCGCGGTCGGGTCGCTTCTCGTCGGTACCGCCGGCGACGGGCGCTCCGTCTAGAGCAACACGTCCGCGGACCGCTCGCCCATATCGGTGAAGTCGTCCGCGGCCTCGACGAGTTCCTCGGCGGTCGAGGAGCGGAACCCGAACACTTCGACGCGGACCCCTTCGTGACGGAGGTGGTGACAGAGCCGCGAGAAATCCCCGTCGCCCGTGCAGAGAACGACGGTGTCGACCTTCTCGGCGAGGGTGACGGCGTCGAGGCTGATCCCGACGTCCCAATCGGCCTTCTTCGACCCGTCGCCGAACGTCTTGATGTCCTTGATCTTCGCCTCGAAGCCGATGTCGCGCAGCGCCTCGAAGAACGACTCCTCCTGCGGGGAGTCCGCGCGGATGACGTAGGCGATAGCGCGGACGAGCTCGCGCTCACCGACGGCGGCATCGAGGAGTCCCGAATAGTCGATATTCTGCGAGTAGAGGCTGTGAGAGGAGTGATAGAGGTTCTGCGCGTCCGCGAGGACGGCAACGCGCTGTGCGGGGTGTATCTCGGCCATCGGTTGGCGTTCGCTTCGCCGGTCGTGCGTAAAGAGGCTACGCACGACTGGGCGGGGACAGCGTTGCAGGCACGGCGACGTCGCGTGTGCGGGCACGGGATGCCGCGACGTGGCGATGCTCGCGGCTGTCATCGGCTCGGGATGGGCGTTCGCGGGGCTACAAGGCCCACGACCGTCAGGCCTCCGGCGTCGCGTGCCGCGTCAGCGCGAGCGTCTCGGGATCGAGCGTGTAGTAGGACTCCCAGACGGGCGCGACGGTGACGACGCGGGTGTCGCCGAACGCCGATTCGGTGTGCTCGTGGTGGTGGCCGACGAGACAGAGGTCGGGTGAAAGCGTCCTGAGGAGGTCGTCGACGTGTGTACAGCCGACATCGTACTCCTCGGAGACCGGCGTCCCGTGTGGGGCCTGATGGGTGAGGAGGACGTCGACGTCGTCGAGGGCCTTGGCGCGTTCGATGTCCGCGCGGACGAAGTGGCGGCGGCGGTTGCCGGCGAGCGCGGAGCGGGGATTGTCGTACCGCGTCGGTGCGTAGTTGCCCGACAGGCCGGCGACACGGACGCCCTCGACGTCGACGGCGTCGCTGGCGAGTAGGCGGGCGTTCTCGACGCGTGAGGATCGGACGCGGCCGTGTCTGAGGGCGTCGATGACGTCGAAATCCTCGTTGTTGCCGGCGACGAAGTAGGTGGTGAACGGGAGGTCGTAGTATTCGAGGTCGCCACACTGGAGCGCGACGGACTCGTTGGCGTCGCGATAGGCGGCGAAGAGCGACCGGCGGCGGTCGGCGTCGGTCGCGTGGGCGTCACCGAGGACCAGCATCGTCCCGATGGTGTCGGCCACGCCGGCATAAATCCCTCGCACGGGACGGCGACAGACATATGTCGACGGGGACCGCTACATGTGTGTATGACCGGGGCTTGCGCGTCCACGGCGTCGCCGACCGTCGCGAGCGTCGGCGCTTTCTCGCGCACCGCGAAACGCGGGCGGGTCGGCTCGCTGCGGGCGTAGCGTCCCGTCTCGGGCCATCGCGACCGCAAATCGCACACCGTTTTACCACTACCCGGAGTTACGACACACAACACAGATGTCCGCCACACCACCGACGACCGGCACGTTCGTCGCGATGACGACGCCGTTCGAGGACGACCCCGACCGCATCGACCACGACCAACTCGCCGCCGACGCACAGCGACTGGAGGCCGCGGGCGTCGACGGCCTCGTCCCCGCGGGGTCAACCGGCGAATCCGCGACGCTCACGCACGACGAACACGTCGAGGCCGTCGACACCGTCGTCGATGCCGTCGACATCCCCGTGATTGCGGGCGCGGGCTCGAACTCGACGCACGAAGCCGTTTCGCTCGCCGGGCGCGTCGCCGACGCCGGCGCGGACGCCCTGCTGCTCATCTCACCGTACTACAACAAGCCCGAGCCGGCGGGAATGGAGCGCCACTATCGACGCATCGCGGACGCCGTCGACCTCCCGCAGATCGTGTACAACGTCCCCTCGCGCACCGGACGCTCGATCGACGTCGACACGACGGTCGCGCTCGCCGAACACGAGAACATCGTCGGCTACAAGGCCGCGAGTGGCGATGTCGGCCTCATTTCGGAGATCATCGAGCGCACCCGCAACGAGGAGTTCGCGGTGCTCTCCGGCGACGACGGGATGACGCTCCCGCTGCTTTCGATCGGCGCGACGGGCGTCATCAGCGTCGCCGCGAACGTCGTCCCCGAGCGGATGGGCGCGCTCGTCGGTGACGCGCTCGACGGCGAGTATGCGCTCGCCCGCGAGCGTCACCACGAACTCGGCCCGCTCTTCCGCGCGCTGTTCGCCGAGACGAACCCGATCCCGGTGAAGGAGGCGGTGGACGTCTGGGGGTACGGGCCCGCCGAGCTGCGCGATCCACTCTCCCGGGCGACGCCCGAGACCCGCGAGGCGCTCGAAGCTCTGCACAGCGACCTGGAGGGCGATCGATGAGGGTCGCCGTCACGGGCGCGACCGGCCGGATGGGCAAGACGGTCCTCGCGGTCGCGCGCGAGCGCGACCTCGATATCGCGTTCGCAGTGAACCGCGGCGCTGACGGCGAGCACGTTGAGGGCGTCCCCGTCCAGCCGAGTACGGAGTTCGAGGCGCTGCTCGACGCGGAACGCCCAGACGCCGTCGTGGACTTCACCGGTCCCGAGGCGACGGTGGCGTACGCGGGCGCGTGTGCGACGTACGGCGTCCCGCTCGTCACCGGCACCACGGGGTTCTCAGAGGCCGACATCGCGGCGCTGGAGGAGGCGGGGACGGAGACCCCCGTACTCGTCGGCGCGAACTTCTCGCGCGGCGTACAGGCGCTCCTCGACGCCGCGGAGAGCGCCGTCGAGAACCTCCCCGAGTACGACGTCGAGCTGACGGAGACGCACCACAACGGGAAGCGCGACGCGCCGTCGGGCACTGCGAAGGTGCTCCTCGATCGCGTCGAGGGGACGCGCAAGGCCGAGAGCGACCGCGTCCACGGTCGCGAGGGCGAGGCCCCACGCGAGGGCGACGAGATCGGCGTCCACGCCCGACGCGCGGGCGACATCACGGGCGAGCACGAGGTGCTCCTCGCGGGGAACCACGAAGCACTCGAACTGACGCACCGCGCGGGATCGCGCGACGTCTTCGCCGAGGGCGCGCTGGACGCGGCCGCATGGATCGCCACGCAACCGGCGGACTATTACCGCTTCGAGACAATCGCCAGCCAACTGTGAGCCGAAGCTACGATTCGCTCGAAGCGGACGTGGAGGACCTCTGGGCACGCGTGCAGACCGAGGACGTCGGTCCCGCGGACCTCGAGGCGGCCGACGCCGACACGATCGACGCGTTCCTCGAAGCGCTGGAGGCGGGCGAGGTCCGCGCCGCCGAGAAGGACGCAGGCGAGTGGGAGGCCGTCGAGTGGGTGAAGCGCGGCGTCCTGCTGAACTTCTCGCTGCGCGAGACCGAACCCCGCGAGTACGGCGGCGTCACCTACCACGACGTCCTGCCGCTGCGCGACACCGCGGACCTCGGCGAGCGCGGCACCCGAAACACGCCGGACGGGACGACGATCCGCCGCGGGGCCTACATCGGCTCTGATGCGATCCTGATGTCGCCCGCGTTCGTCAACATCGGCGCGCACGTCGGCGACGGCACGCTCGTCGACTCCTCGGACACCGTCGGTTCGTGTGCCCAGATTGGCGACAACGTCAAGCTCGGCGCGAACACGCTCATCGGTGGCGTCCTGGAGCCCGTCGAGGACGCGCCCGTCGTCGTCGAGGACGGCGTCTCGCTGGGTGCCGGCTGTCGCGTCACCTCCGGCTTCGTCGTCGGCGAGGACTCCGTCGTCGGTGAGAACACCCTCCTGACGCCGCGCATCCCGGTCTACGACCTCGTCGAGGAGGAAGTCATCTACGGGCATCTCCCGCCGGAGCGCCGCGCGTTCACGCGCTTCGTCGAGTCCTCCATCGGCGAGCACGAGCTCTTCGACGGCAGCGCGTACAAGCCCGCCGTCGTCGCCACCGACCTGGAGGCGAGCACGCTCGAGGCCAGCCAGCGCGAGGAGGCGCTCCGGGAGTGAACGGGGACGGGGACACGGCGGGCCCGTCCGTCCGTCGGCTCTCGGAGTGGAACGCCGACGACCTGCGGGCGCTCGCCGCCGAGTACGGCACACCGCTGTACGTCGACGACCTCGAACGCGTCCGCGCGAATCACGCGCGCCTCGCCGGGGCGTTCCCGGATGCCGAGGTGCTGTTCGCCGTGAAGGCCAACGCGGGGCGACACGTTCTGCGCGCGCTGCGCGACGCCGGCGCGGGCGCGGAGTGTGCGAGCGCGGGCGAACTCGCGCGCGCCCTCGACGCCGGGTTCGCGGCGGGCGAGATCCACTACACAGCCGTCAATCCGCCCGCCGAGGATCTCGACTACGCGGTCGACGTCGCGGCGGCACACCCCGCCCTCACCGTGACGGCGGGCGCACGCGACACGGTCGAACGCCTCGCCGAGCGCGGCTTCGCGGGGCGCTTTTGCCTCCGCGTTCACCCAGGCGTCGGCGCGGGCCACAGCGAGTCCGTGTCGACCGGGAAGGACGCGAAGTTCGGCGTGCCGGCGGACGAGGCGAGTGAGGTGCTCAACACCGCAGCCGACCACGGCTTCGACGTCGTCGGGCTGCACGCGCACGCGGGCAGCGGTATCACGAACGACCAGCTCGACGATCACGAGCGGGTGGTGTCGACGCTCGCGGACGTGGCGCGCGAAACCACGCACAACTTAGAGTTCGTGGACGTCGGTGGCGGCTTCGGGGTCCCGTATCGCGAGAGCGAGGACCCGCTCGATCTCGCGGCCGTAGCCGAGCGGACGCGTGACGCCCTTACCGACGTGGACGCAACGCTGACGATCGAGCCCGGGCGCTACCTCGTCGCGGACGCGGGCGTCCTCCTCACCGAGGTCAACACCGTGAAGCGCGTATCCGGGAGCGTCATCGCGGGCGCGGACGCCGGCATGACGACGCTCGTCCGCCCGGCGATGTACGGCTCGTATCACCCGATCCGCTCGCTGGCCGACGACGACCGGGCGACCGAGGAGGTTTCGGTCGTCGGGCCCGTCTGTGAGAGCACGGACGTCCTCGGCGAGGCGCGCGCGCTGCCCGCCCCCGAGCGCGGCGATCTGCTCGCGGTCGGCAACGCGGGCGCGTACGGCGTCGAGATGGCGTCGAACTACAACTCGCGCCCGCGACCCGCGGTCGTCGCGCTCGACGACGGACCCGAACTCGTCCGGCGACGCGAGACGCTCGCGGACGTAACGCACGCCGAGGACACGGCACACACCTACCCAGATCCATGACGAACTACGACGTCTACCACGGCACCGGAAACGACTTCGCGGTCGTCGACGCCGATGACGCGCCCGAGAAGACGGCGTTTGGCACCAACCTCTGTCGGTCGCTCGACGTCGATGGGACGCTGTTCCTCGGGATCGCGGACGGCGGCGAGCGTGCGACGATGACGCTCGTCCAGCCGGACGGCTCGCGCGCGGCGATGTGCGGCAACGGCGCGCGCTGTGCGGCGAAGTGGGTGAGCGAGCGCACCGGGCGGGACGCCGTCACCCTCGAGACGGGTGCGGGTCCGCGGCGCTGCACGATCGAGGGCGACACCGTGACGGTCGAGATGGGGACGCCGGCGTTCGCCCCGGACGACGTTCCGCTCTCCCGCGAGGCCGCATTCGTCGACGAGGCGCTCGAAGGGTACGCGATCACGGCCATAAACACCGGCGTCCCCCACGTCGTGACGTTCGTCGACGACGTGGACGCCGTCGATCTGGCAGAGATGGCCCCGCCGATCCGCCACCACGAGGTGTTCCCGGAGGGCGCGAACGTGAACCTCGCGACGGCGCGTGAGGACGGCGGCTTCGATCAGCGCACCTACGAGCGCGGCGTCGAAGGCGAGACGCGGGCCTGTGGGACGGGCGCGGTCGCTATCGCCGTCGTCGCCGCGTCCCTCGGCGAGATTCCCGAGACGGGCGAGGTGACCGTCTCGCCGCCGGGCGGCGACCTCACGATCGGGCTACGCGAGGACGAGACGACGACGCTGTGCGGCCCGACCGAGCGCGTGTTGACCGGCGAGGTGTCGGACGCGTGAGTTTCGATCCCATTTCGTTCCTCGAACGCGCCGTCGAAACGCCCTCGCACGAGGACGTCGACGCGATGCGCGAATTGCTCGTGGACGCTATCGAGGACGCAGGCGTCGAGGCCCGCGTGGACGACGCGGGCAACACGCTCGCGTCGAAGGCGGGGACGCGCGAGGGGCCCCACGTCGTGTTGAACACGCATATCGACACGGTGACGCCACACGTCCCGCCGAAGCGGGATGGCGACGTCCTGCGCGGGCGCGGGTCGTGCGACGCGAAGGGGCCCTTGGCGACGCTGCTCGCGGCGTTCGTCGCGTCGGAGCCCACACGCGGCCGGCTGACGCTCGCGGTAACGCCGGACGAAGAAACCGAGTCGACGGGCGCGGACGCCCTCGATCTCGACGCCGATTGCTACATCGTCGGCGAACCTACCGAACTCGACGCCTGCACGGCCGCACGCGGGCGCTTCCAGGGAACAGTGACGCTCTCGGGTGTTGCGGCGCACGCCGCGGAGCCCGAGTCCGGCGTCTCCGCGATCCAGGGCGCGGCGACGGCGCTCGACGCACTGGCGTCGTTCGACGAGGAGCGCGGCCCGGACACACACCCGTCGCTTGGCGCGCCGACGCTGACGGCGACGACGATCGAGGGCGGCGGGGCGACGAACCAGATCCCCGCCGACTGTGCGTTCGTCATCGACCGGCGTTCGGTGCCGCCGGAGTCGGCCGACGGGTTCTTCGCCGGCCTGCGCGAGCACCTGCGGGCGGCGATCCCCGACGACATCGGTCTCGCCGTCAAGCCCCAGGAGCGAACGACGCCGTTCCTGGAGGCCTTCGACACGCCGCACGACAGCGACGTGGTGCGCGCGCTCTGCGGGGCGGGTGCGGGCGACCCGCGGCCGTTCGGGGCGGCGACGGAAGCGTCGTACTTCGCGCGCGACGCGCCGACGGTCGTCTTCGGCCCCGGCTATCTCGCGGACGAAACGGGCGCGGTCGCGCACGCCGAACGCGAGTACGTCGACCTCGACGAGGTCGAGACGGGCACGCGGATCGTCACCGACGCACTCGTCGAGCTGCTCGGCTGAGGGCGGGTCGCTCGGTTGAGAGAGGCCGGCGTCGGATCACCTACCCGAAGAAGACGTCCACGACGTCGCTCCCTCGATTCCCGACATCGCGGTAGAGTTCCGTGTAGCCACAGCCCTCACAGGTCACGGTCTCGAAGCGATTCGTCTGGACGTCGAACATCTTGGAGAGGCCGGAGCCGGTCGTGGAGATGGAGCCGGTCGCGGCATCGTCGTGGCCGCATTTCGGACAGCCGTAGTCGTCGGTGTCAGTGCCGGTCTCGCTCGGGGAGGAATCAGGATCGGACATCGCGGGCAGGAGTGCGTCCGCCGTCCTCAAAAGTCTTCGCGCGCCTCAGACGTCGCGTGCGAGGTCGGCGGCGACGCCCGTGTAGCCGGTCGGCGTGAGGGCGCGTAGTTCCTCGCGGACGTCGGGTGAAACGTCGAGGTCGTCGAAGAGGGCGCGGAAGTCGGCGAGGGTGACGCGCTCGCCGCGCGTGAGGTCCTTCACGCGCTCGTAGGCCTCGGTATCGCCCTCGCGGCGGAGGATCGTCTGGACGGCCTCGCCGATGATCTCGGGCGTCTCCTCCAAGTCCTCGCGCATCACCTGCTCGTTGGGGACGACCTTCGCGAGGCCGTCCTGGAGTTTGACATAGCCGAGGAGGCAGTAGGCGAAGGCCGCGCCGACGTTGCGCTTGACGGTGGAGTCGGAGAGGTCGCGCTGGAGGCGCGACGTCGGGAGGTAGTCGGCGAGGAAGGCGAGGTCGCTGTTGGCCTTCGAGAGGTTCCCCTCGGAGTTCTCGAAGTCGATGGGGTTGACCTTGTGGGGCATCGTCGAGCTCCCGGTCTCGCTCTTGGCGGCCTCCTGGCCGAGGTAGCGCTGGGAGACGTAGGTCCAGACGTCCTTGTCGAGATCGAGGAGGACGGTGTTGGTCTCGCGGAGCGCGCCGAAGAGCGCGGCGACATCGTCGGAGGGGTTGACCTGCGTCGTGGGCTCAACGTGATCAAGGCCGAGCGAGGCGACGAAGTCGCGGGAGAACGCGCGCCAATCGACGTCGGGGTAGGCGACGTGGTGGGCGGCATAGTCGCCGGACGCGCCGGCGAGTTTGCCCGCGAGGCCGTCGGCGGCGGCCTCGACGTCCGCGAGCTTTCGGCCGAGGCGGGCGGCGTAGACTGCCATCTCCTTGCCGAACGTCGTCGGTGTGGCCGGCTGGCCGTGGGTGCGTGCGAGCATCGGCGTGTCGGCGTGCTCGTGGGCGAACTCGACGAGGTCGTCACGGATCGCACGGAGTTCGGGAACCAGAACGTCAGTGACGGCCGGTTTGAACAGGAGGCGATACGCGAGATTGTTGACGTCCTCGCTGGTGAGTGCGAAGTGGATCCACTGATGGACGCGCTCGGGGGCGTGCTCGCGGACGAAATACTCGACGGCCTTCACGTCGTGGTTGGTGGCGGCGTAGGTCTCGGTCCCCTTCGTCTCGATACGCTTGACGAGTCGTGCCGAGTCGTCGTCGAAGGCCTCGTAGGCGTCGCGGAGCGTCGCGCGTTCGGCGTCGGAGAGTTCGAGCGGCGTCGCCTCACAGTCGGCGAGCGCGCAGAGATACTCGACTTCGACGCGGACGCGGGCACGGATGAGGGCGGCCTCGCTCGCGTAGTCGGCGAGCGGGGCAGTCCGGGAGGCGTAGCGTCCGTCGAGCGGCGAGACGGCGTCGAGGGGGTCGGGCATGGGCGTCACTCCCGCTTGGCGGCCTAAAAGCGTGCCGGTCCCGACCGCCATATATGTGTATATGTGAGTGCGAATAGGGCGATATATTGGCTATATATATGCTCGTTCATGCATACATAGGGCTGCGGAACCGAAACCACTTTCATCGTGGCGGTCGCGACTGCCTCGTATGAAACTCGCCGGCATGGCCAGCAACCGTGGACGGAACCTGCGACACATCGCCGACCGCGCGCCCGGCGGTGCCGAGTTCGCCGTGATCCTCACGAATGACGCCGACGCGCCCGTACTCGACGCCGTTGCGGAGCGCGACATCCCGACCGAGGTCGTCGAACGGGACGCCGACGAGTCGCGCGAGGCCCACGAGGAGCGCGTCCTCGACGCACTCTCGGCCTACGAGTTCGAGCTCGTCACTCTCGATGGCTACATGCGCGTCCTCACGGAGACGTTCCGTGACGCGACGCCGACGACGCTGAATGTCCATCCGAGCCTCCTGCCGTCGTTCCCCGGCGCGGACGCCCACGAGCAGGTCCTCGACGCCGACGTGAGCGTGTCGGGCGCGACGGTCCACGTCGTCACCGACGAGGTCGACGCCGGCCCGATCGTCACACAAGAACCCGTCGCGGTCTACGAGGACGACGACGCCGCGTCGCTGAAAGACCGCGTGCTCTACGACGCCGAGTTCAAAGCGTATCCACGCGCCGTCAAGTGGTTCGCTGAGGGCGAGGTCGATGTCGCCGACGGCGAAGTCACCGTCTCGGCAGACGTTGCCGAGGACCTCCCGCTGCGCCGGATCGAGGGCGCGGACCGCGCCGCCGACCTCCGATACGGGGAGAATCCCCACCAGGACGCCGCTGTCTACGGCGACGCGTCCTGCGAGGAGCCGAACGTCGTCGACGCCGACCAACTCAACGAGGGCGCGAAGGCCCTCTCGTACAACAACTACAACGACGCCGACGGTGCGCTCAGCCTCATTAAGGAGTTCGAGAAGCCCGCCGCCGCGGCGATCAAGCACACGAACCCCGCGGGGTGTGCGACCGCGGACACCCTTGCGGAGGCCTACGAGGACGCACACGCCACGGACCCGATGAGCGCGTTCGGCGGCATCATCTCGCTCAACCGGCCGTGTGACGAGGCGACCGCCGAGCTGATCGTCGAGTCGTTCAAGGAGGTCGTCGTCGCGCCCGGCTACACCGACGCCGCGCTCGACGTCCTCACGGCACAGGAGAACCTTCGCGTGCTCGACGTCGGCGGCGACGAACTTGGCCCCGACGTCGTGAGCGAGACGTACACCGACCAGTCGCTCGTCGGCGGCCGTCTCGTCCAGGAGCGCGATACGTGGGCCCCGAACCCCGACGACCTCGAAGTCGTCACCGAGGCCGAGCCGACCGAGGCGCAGATCGAGACGATGTGCTTCTCGTGGCGCGTCCTCAAGCACGTGATGTCGAACGGGATCGTCCTCGCGAAGGACACGGAGACCGTCGGCGTCGGCATGGGGCAGGTTTCGCGCGTTGATGCGGTCCGCCTCGCCGCGATGAAGGCCGAGGAGCACGCCGAGGACAAGGGCCCCGAGGGCTCCGTCATGGCCTCGGACGCCTTCTTCCCATTCCCGGACGCCATCGAGGAGGCAGCAGAGGCCGGCGTCTCCGCCATCATCCAGCCCGGCGGGTCCAAAAACGACGATGCGGTCATCGAGGCCGCGAACGAGCACGGGATCGCAATGGCGCTCACGGGCAGTCGGACGTTCCGCCACAGCTAACGCGGTTAGCGACGGCGCGAATTGATCCCCTTCCTCGGCCGTCGGCTCTGCTTCGTGTCTCCCCGTGTTCTCGTCTCGTCGCGCCGTCGCCTCCGTCGCGACCCCCTATGCATTCGACACGCATTTGGCGACCGGTGCGGACGTATCGGTATGCGCTACGACGAGGCCGCGAACTTCCTCCTCGACCTTCGGCGGTTCAGCCCGCGGGCTGGAACGGAGGGGATCGCGGACCTGCTCTCGACCCTCGACGACCCACACCGGGGCCCGACGTACGTACAGGTCGCGGGGTCGAACGGGAAGGGAAGCACCGCCCGGATGGCCGAGACCGCGCTCCGCGAGACCGACCTCGACGTCGGTCTCTACACGTCGCCACATTTCGACGATCTCCGCGAACGCATCCGCGTGAATGGGCGAAAGATCCCGGAGTCGGCGGTCGCCGACTACACGGCTGCGATCGAATCGTACGTTATCGAGCACGCAGCGATCGGGGACTCGCCGACGTTCTTCGAGGCGGTCACGGGGATGGCGCTCTGGCACTTCGGGCGGATGGACGTCGACGTGGCGGTCCTCGAAGTCGGTATCGGCGGCCGGTACGACGCGACGAGCGTCGTCGATCCGAGCGCGGCCTGCGTGACGAGCATCTCGCTCGAACACACGGACATCCTCGGCGACACCGTCGCGGAGATCGCCCGCGAGAAAGCTGCCGTCGCGCCCGACGACGCACCGCTCGTGACGGCGACGACGGGTGAGGCCCGTGAAACGGTTCGCGAGGTGGCCGGCGATATCGTGACGGTCGGCGAGTCAGCCGATGACGACGTTTACGTCTCCTATGGGGGGCCGATTTCGACGGGTGAGGCGAGCGTGACGATCACGGACGACGAGGAGACGCTCGACGCACGCATCCCGCTGTTCGGGTCGCATCAAGCGACGAACGCGGGGATCGCGGCGACGCTCGTGCGCCAACTCGTCGATATCGACGACGCGACGCTCGCACGCGGGTTGCGCAAAGCCCACTGGCCGGGGCGCTTCGAGATGATAGGCGACGACCCGCTCGTCGTCCTCGACAGCGCGCACAACCCCGGGGCGTGCGCGGCAGTCGCGGACACCCTCACCGACTTCGACTACGACGACCTCCACCTCGTCATCGGCGCGATGAACGACAAGGACCACACCGGGATGGCCGACGCGCTCCCGACGGCCGATCGCGTCTGGGCGTGTCGCCCGGACACCGGCCGAGCAGAGGACGAGGCCGCGCTCGCGAGCGCGTTCCGCGATGCTGGTGCGGGCGAGGTGACGACGCGGCGCGCCGTCGAGAGCGCACTCGATCGTGCGCTCGATGCCGCGGACGCGGACGACTGCGTGCTCGTCGCGGGGTCGCTGTACACCGTTGCTGAGGCCCGGCGACGCTGGACGCGGGTGTCGGTCCCGAAGCGCGCCGACAACCTTGAGGCGTCGCGTGCGCATCTCGAACGCGCGCACGTCACTCCGGCTGGCGCGTGGCGGATGCGCGCGAAGGGCGTCCACCGCGTCGTCCGAGCCCACGTCCAGAAGCGCCAGGCGCAGTACCTCAAGGAGGAGCTGTTGAGTTTGGGGGGTGAGTGTGCGGTCTCGGGGCTCAACGAGCAAGCCCGCGGCACCGTCGACGTCGTCATGATGGGGACGCTCGCTCAGCTCAAACGCCTCTGTGGGAAGCTCGACGGCCAGCCGTACGGGCTGTCAGTTTACGCCGACGAACTCCGTGAGACGCTGGACATCGAGACCGACGACGACGCGCCCGACTACCCGTGGACGGGTGATGGAACCGCGGTGATGGGCATTCTGAACGTCACGCCCGACTCGTTCCACGACGGCGGCGAGTACGAGGCCGTCGAGGATGCCGTCGCGCGCGCCGAGCAGATGGTCGCCGACGGTGCCGACATCGTCGACGTCGGTGGCGAGTCGACGCGGCCGGGCGCGGATCCGGTCCCCATCGAGGAGGAGGTCGAGCGGATCGTCCCCGTCATCGAGCGGATCACGGACCTCGACTGTCTGATCAGCGTGGACACGATGAAGGCCGAGGTCGGCCGCGCGGCACTGGAGGCGGGCGCGGACATCCTCAACGACGTGACGGGACTGGAAGATCCGGAGATGCGCTTCGTCGCCGCGGAGTACGACGCGCCGCTAATCGTGATGCATTCGCTGAACGCCCCGGTCGAACCCGGCGAGGAGCCCGAGTACGACGACGTGGTCGAGGACGTCATCGACGAGCTGCGCGAGCGCGTCCTGCTCGCCGAGAAGGCGGGCCTCCCGCGCGAGAAGCTCGTCGTCGACCCCGGTCTCGGCTTCGCCAAGACGGCCGGCGAGGAGTTCGAGATCCTCAAGCGCACGGATGAGTTCCACGCGCTCGGCTGCCCGGTGCTCATCGGCCACTCACATAAGTCAATGTTCGGGGCGGTCGATCGGTGGCCGGATCACGGCGGGTACGCCACGGTCGCGGGCACGGCGATCGCCGCCGAGCGCGGCGCGGACATCGTTCGCGTGCACGACGTCCCCGAGAACGTCGCGGCGGTACGAACCGTCGAGGCGACGCGTCGGGGCGCGGAGACGGACGTGGAGGCCGACGATGAGTGAGCGCGACGACGGCCGCGCGTCCTACCTCCGCGCGGTCCACGAGGCGTACGACGAACTCGCGCGGGTCCACCGCGAGGCCCGCACGGCCGTCGGCGAACCCGGTATCGATCAGGTGGACGCGGTCGCCCGCGACCTCCCGGACGGCGCACGCGTCCTCGACGCGGGGTGTGGCTCCGGCGTGCCGGTCCTCTCGCGCTTCGACCTCGCCTTCGACGTCGTCGGCCTCGACCTCTCGCGCGAGCAACTCGGTCGCGCTCACGAACGCTCACCGACGGCGGGGCTCGTGCAGGGCGACATGACGTCGCTCCCGTTCGCGGACGGCGTCTTCGACGGGCTCGTCGCGCTCCACTCGATCATCCATGTGCCGCGCGAGGCCCACCCGAGCGTCTACCGGGAGTTCCAGCGCGTGCTCGCCGACGGTGCGCCCGCGCTCGTCACCACGGGCACGGACGCCTACGAGGGCGGCACGCCGAACTGGCTCGGCAGCGGCGTCGAGATGCACTGGAGTTTCCCCGCGGCCGAGGAGACGCTGGCGAGCCTCCGCGAGGCCGGCTTCGAGATCGACGAAGAGACGCGGGTGCCGGACGAACACGGCGGCGGCGAGTTCCTCTTCGCCCGCGTGCGGGCCTAGAGCGAACGATAGCGATCAACGTGGCGCGCGAGGAACCGCCCGACATCGTAGTCGGCGTAGGCCTCGTTCACCGACATCTGCGCCATCGCCGTCGCCTCGCGCAGACACTCGACGAGCGCCTCGTCGCTCGTCGCCAACAGGCCCCGGTCCGCGTGCTCGACGAGTTCGTGCGCCGCCGAGTTCGCGTGGTACTCGACGACGCCGACGCAGCCGCAGGTGAGCGCGCGCAGGAGGTCGGTGGGGAACGATGTCCGATAGGCGGTCTGCGCGTAGACGTGCGCGCCAGCGAAGAGCGCGAGCCGACGGTCGAGATCCTGCGCGCCGACGAAGTCGACCCGCTCCGCGATCCGCAGGTCGCGGGCCTGTCGCTCGTAGCGCTCGCGTTCGGGTCCGTCGCCGATCACGGTCGCCGACCACTCCCGGTCGCGGAACTCCGCGAGCGCGAGCAGCAGCGATTCGAGGTTTGCGTCGGCGTCCAGCCGTCGGGAGTAGACGACGTCGCCCGCCTCGGGGTCGGGCTCGACGGTGCGGACGCGCGCCATCTCCACGGGGTTCGGGATCCGCGCGAGCGCGTCGTCCGGGACGCCGAGTTCGCGGACCGCCGTCGCGACGAGTTCGGAGGGGACGATGACCCCGTCCGCCGCCCGGACCGCCCAGCGGTGGGCGCGCGTGTCGCGTGGTGGCTCGTAGTAGTCGAGGACGACCGGCGCGCCGAACGCGGTGGCGACGCGTGCGCCCAGCGTGCGTTCGGGGTTCGCGCCCGCGACGTGTACGACATCGGGGTCGAAGGCCCGGAGTCCGGGGACGAGTCGAAGCGTGCCCCAGCGCTCGCCCGGCGTCGCCGCGATCGCGCGATACGTGACGCCGTCGTAGTCGAACGTCGGGAAGTCGCCGTCCCACCAGCGGGCGCAGAACACCTCAACATCGTGGCCGTTGGCGTCGAACAGGCCGACGAGCGTGTCGAGGCGCGCGGCGGCATCGTCAGTGCGTCGCTCCACGCCGTCGTGACGAACGGTCCGGTCCGAGACGATCGCGACGCGCATGTCAGCGGGTGTGTGCGAGGCGAGCAAAAGCCTTCCTCCATCGTTTTGCGCCGTGTCCCCCCGGAATCACGAGCGGGTATAGCAGGCGGTGGAGAGGTAGAACTATCCTCGCGCCGGCGCACCTCCCGCTATGGCCTACGACATCGAGCGGTACCTGAACGTTCGGAGCGCCGGCGGGCCGTCGTTCGGCCCGGACGGCCAGCTGGCGTTCACGATGGACACGACGGGCGTCGCGCAGGTCTGGCGGCTCGACCAGCCCCGGGCGTGGCCGGACCAGCTCTCCTTTCACGAGGAGTCGGTGAGCGTCGCGTCGTACTCGCCGACGCGCGACGAGCTCGTCTACGGGATGGATCGGGGCGGGAACGAGCGGACCCAGCTCTACCGGCTCGCGGGCGACGGGAGCGAAGAGGTCGCCCTCACCGACGACCCCGAGACGATCCACGGGTGGGGCGGGTGGAGCCACGATGGCGAACGGTTCGCGTTCACCGCGAACCGCCGCGACGAGGGGAGCTTCGACGCGTACGTCCAGTCGCGGGACGCCGCGGGTCCGGACGCTGCCGAGCTCGTCGTCGACGGTCAGGAGCGGGACCTGCTCTCCGTCGCCGGCTGGAGCCCGTCGGACGACCGGCTCCTGCTCCACGAGACGCACTCGAATCGCTCGCACGACCTCCACGTCCACGACCTCGACACTGGCGAGACCGAAGCGTTGACGGCTGAGCGCGGCGGCGAGGTGCGTTACAGCTCCGTCGCGTGGGGGCCGGACGGTAAGACGCTATACGTGGCGACGGATCACGAGCGCGATACGCTCGCGCTGCGCGAACTCGACCCCGAAACGGGCGACCTCGGCCCGGTCGAGATCGGCGGCGACTGGGACGTCTCGGGCGTCAGCGTCGACGCCGCGACGCGGACGATGGCCGTCGTGCGCAACATCGAAGGGTACAGCGACCTCTCGCTCTTCCGGCTGGAGCACGACGGCGAGCGGGTCGCCCTCGCCGATCCCGACCTCCCCGACGGCGTCCTGATGGGCCTCTCCGTTGGACCGGACGGCGAGCGTCTCGCGGCGGCCGTCTCCACACCGACACAGAACACGAACGTCCACGTCGTCGACCTCGAAGGCGGCGCGAGTGAGCGCTGGACGGACGCGGCGACCGCGGGCATCCCGAAAGCGACGTTCCACGAGCCCGAGCTCGTGCACTACGAGAGCTTCGACGGACTGGACGTCCCGGCGTTCTGCACGTTCCCCGACGGCGACGGCCCCCATCCCGTCATCGTGGACATCCACGGCGGTCCCGAATCACAGCGACGGCCCTACTTCCTCGCCTTACGGCAGTACTTCGTCGACAACGGCTACGCGGTCTTCGAGCCGAACGTCCGTGGATCGTCGGGGTACGGACGCCGGTACATGAACCGCGACGACGTCGAACAGCGGATGGACGCGGTCGCTGACCTCGACGCCGGTGTGGAGTGGCTCACCGCGCGCGACGACGTCGACGACGACCGGATCGTCGCCTACGGGGGCTCGTACGGCGGCTTCATGGTCCTCGCGGCGCTCACCGAGTACCCCGAGCGCTGGGCCGCGGGCGTCGACGTCGTCGGGATCGCGAACTTCGTGACGTTCCTCGAAAACACCGGCGAGTGGCGACGCGATCACCGCGAGGCGGAGTACGGCTCGCTGGCCGAGGACCGGGAGTTCTTGGAGTCGATCTCGCCGATCAACAATATCGGGGACATCGCGGCCCCCCTGCTCGTCATGCACGGCGCGAACGACCCGCGCGTCCCGGTGGACGAAGCGGCGCAGATCGCCGACGAGGCGAGCGAGCACGTCCCCGTCGAGAAGCTGATCTTCGAGGACGAGGGTCACGGCTTCTCGAAGCTGGAGAACCGCATCACGGCGTACCGAACGGTCGTCGACTTCCTCGACGAGCACGTCTGACGACGAATCCACCCGAGACGCCCATGGGTGCGAGTCTCGGTGACGAGAGCGGGCCCAAAACGATTCGTCGGCGCGACGGACGCCCTACTTGATCTTCGTGCCGGGCGCGGCGTCGCCGTGTGTGGTGAGGAGGTCCGCGTCCTCGCCGGCGGCGAGCACCATCCCGTTCGACTCGACGCCGAACAGTTCGGCCTTTTCGAGGTTGGCGACGACGACGACACGCGTCCCTTCGAGGTCCGCGATGTCGTGGAGCTGCTTGAGGCCGGCGACGATCTGCCGGGTCTCGACGCCGATGTCGACGGTGAGGCGGAGGAGGTCGTCGGCACCCTCGATGCCCTCGGCCGTCTCGATCCGGCCGACGCGAAGATCGAGGGCTTGGAAGTCGTCGAAGCTGATTCGCTCGTCGGCGAGCGGTTCGAACTCGTCAGTAGTGTCCTCGGTCATCGTGGTGTTGTCTTCGTCGGTGGTGGTGTCTGCATCGCTTTCAGTTTCGTCGCGCTCGTCCTCGTCGTCCGCGGTCGCCTCGGCGACGCGCTCGGCGAGTTTCTCGTTGAGTTCGGCGACGCGCTCGTCGTCGATCTTCTCGAAGAGCGGGCCGTCGGGCTCGGGGAAGTGCTCGGGCGGGGCCTGGAGGCAGTCGCCGATCGTGGCGTCGGCGGCGCTGCCGTCGGCGGCGAGTTGGGCCCACGCGTCCTCGGCCTTCTCGGGCGCGATCGGCTGGAGGAGGATCGTGACGGCCTTCACGAGCTGCACGCAGTCGCGGATGACGGGCGCGGCCGCCTCATCGTCGAGCTTCCACGGCTCGGCGTTCTGGATGTACTCGTTGCCGTAGCGCGCGAGGGCGACGGCGGTCTCGCCGGCCGCACGAACGTCGTAGTCGTTGAGGGCGTCCTCGTAGTCGTCCATCGCCTCGGCGATCCGGGTCTCCGTCTCGTCGGTCAGCTCGGCGTCCGGCGTGCCCTCGAAGTTGCGCGCGGCGAAGAGGAGCGCGCGGTTGACGAAGTTCCCGACGACGTCCGCGAGCTCGGTGTTGACGCGCTCCTGGAAGCGCTCCCAGGAGAAGTTGACGTCGCGCTCGAAGCCGGCGGCAGTGGCGAGGTAGTACCGGAGGAGGTCGGGGTGGAACCCCTCCTGGAGGTATTCGTCGGCCCAGATGGCTCGATTTCGGCTCGTGGAGAAGGCCTCGCCGTTGAGGTTGACGAAGCCGGTCGCGCAGACGGCGCGCGGCTCGTTGTAGTCGGCGGCCTTGAGCATCGACGGCCAGAAGACGGTGTGGTGCTGGATGATGTCGCGCCCGATGACGTGGACGATCTCGCTCTCGCCGTCCTGCCAGACGTCTTCCCAGTCGTACGTGTCGGACCCGACGCGCTCCGAGTACTGCTTGCTGGAGGCGACGTACTCGATTGGTGCGTCCACCCAGACGTAGAGGACGAGGTCGTCCTCGCCGCTCACCTCGTCGGGGTAGTCGATGCCCCAGTCCATGTCGCGGGTGATACAGAGGTCCTGCAAGTCGCCCTCGATCCACTCGCGGGGCTGGTTCTGCGCGTTGCTCGTCCCCTCCATCCGGTTGATGAACCCCGTGAGGTACTCCTGGAACTCGGAGAGGCGGAGGAACTTGTGTTCGCGCTCGCGGTACTCGGCGGGGTTGCCGGTGAGCGTGCTGACGGGATCGACGATGTCGCCGGGTTCGAGGTGGCGTTGACACCCCTCGTCGCACTCGTCGCCGCGGGCGTGTTCGCCGCAGTAGGGACACTCCCCCTCGACGTAGCGATCGGGGAGCCACTGGTCGGCGTCGGGGTCGTAGGCGACCTGGATCTCCTTCTCGTAGACGTGGTCGTTCTCCTCCCACGCGCGGACGAACGCCTGCGTGAGTTCGACGTTCGTCTCCTCGTGGGTGTGACCATAGTTGTCGAAGTCGACGTTGAACCGCGGGAACGTCTCCTCGTACTGTTCGTGGTGGCGTAGCGCGAACGACTCGGGGCTGACGCCCTCCTGCTGGGCGTTGACGGCGATGGGCGTCCCGTGCATGTCCGACCCGGAGACGAACGCCGTCTGCTGGCCGAGCGTTCGGAGCGCGCGGCTGAACGCGTCGCCGCTGACGTACGTCCGCAGGTGACCGACGTGCAGGTCCCCGTTCGCGTAGGGGAGCCCACAGGTCACGAGCGCCGGGTGTTCCGTCGGGAACTCCTCGTGAGTCATGTCCGTACCACCGAACCGTGTCGGCCTAAATCCCGCGGATTCTCGGTGCGCCGTCATCCGTCGGCGTGGCTCGGCGGCGTCGCCCACCCGCGTGGCTCGACGGCGTCGCCGTCCATCGCCGAACGCGGGACTTAGGGGGATAGACGACCTTCGATCGGAGGCGTCGATCCCATCGCCGCCCGTCGGTTCGACCGCCGGAACGATGTGCCTTTACCTGTTGCATACCAATACGTTACACATGGGATTTGGTAGCTACGACGAGTCCGAGCAGGAGAACCAAAACACCGAGGCCGACTATGACGAGGAGGACGCCGTCAGCGTCCACGAGAACGACCACGACGGCAGCGTCAGCTTCGACACCGGTGCCTCCAGTGGCGAACTCGTCGATCGCCTCCAGGACATGAAGGGCGACGACGAGGACGACGCGTAGCTCAGAGGACCGCGAGCGTCCCCTCGACGAGGAGGACGGTGACGACGAGCCGGCCGACGCTCCCGGCGAACGTCGCGACCGAGAACTTCACGTAGTCGCTTTCGAGGACGCTGAAGGCGTAGATGGAGAGCGTGTCGGGGAAGAAGGGAACACAGAGCGCGAGCGCGAGGCCGATGTACCCGTACGACTGAACGAGGTCGACGACGCGGTGCTTCGACCACGCGACGGGTTCGTAGCCGGCGCGCCGGAGGAGATTTATCACGGGCCCGGAGTGTGTCGCGCCGTGGCCGATATAGAGCGCGACGACGCTGCCCGCGGCCTTGCCGATCCCGCTCGCGAGCATCACGAGCACGAGTTGAACGGGATAACTGAAGCCCATGTCGAGGCTCGCAGCGGGGATGAGGACGACCTCGCTCGGGAGCGGGAGGACGACCGCGATCAGGAAGGAGTAGACGGCGACGATGAGGAGCGCGAGCGGCCCGGTCGCCGTCTCGACGAGGTGCTGGAGTCCGAAGATGTCCACCGGGAACGCGAGCGGGGCGGCGAACAGCGTGCCGACGGTCAGCCGTGCGACGAGCGCCGTCATCGTGGTTATTCCCTTGTCCCGACTCGGGCGGTGTCGAGCGTGTCGAGGAACGCCTCGAGCATCGCGCGAGTGACGTGTGGCATGCAGACGACGCGGGCTTCGCCGCTCCCGGTGCGCGAGAGCCGCCAGCCGTCCGCGCGGACGGCGTCGAACGTCGCTTCGGGGAGGTCGAAGGCGACGAGCGGGAGCTCGGGTGTAACGACGTCGTACCCCCGATCCCGGAGGTTCTCGGCGAGATAGGTGGCGTTCGCCGTCGCGCGCTCGTGGTTCTCCCGGTACTCGTCGGGCCACTGCGCGTCGAGCGCCGCGGCCGCGCCGGCGACGCCCGCGCCGCTTCGCGTCCCCGCGAGCGTCGCCTGCGACGTCGTCTCCAGATACGGCGTTTCGACGGCGAGCGCGTCGAGCGTCGCGTCGTCACGAGCGAGGAATCCGCCCGCGGGGATCGGCGCGCGCCCGACCTTGTGCGGGTCGATGGTGAGCGTGTCGACGGGCGCGTGGCCGAAGTGCCACGCGTGGTCGGTGAACGGGAGGTGGAAGCCCCCCCACGCGGCGTCGACGTGGAAGCGTGTGCCGGCCTCGCGTGCAATCGCCGCGAGCTCCGG
Source organism: Halarchaeum salinum (assembly GCF_039520965.1). Lineage (NCBI taxonomy): Archaea > Methanobacteriati > Methanobacteriota > Halobacteria > Halobacteriales > Halobacteriaceae > Halarchaeum > Halarchaeum salinum. Next base: position 30,448 of record NZ_BAAABL010000021.1, on the reverse strand, counting down.
GATCGGATCGACGCGGCCGAACTCCGTCGTGCCGGCGACGCCGACGACGAGCGCGGTGTCGTCGTCGACCGCGGCGGCCACGGCGTCCGGGTCCGCGCGATAGTCGTCGTCGGTCGGAACGAGCCGAAGGTTGACGTCGAGGACGTCTGCGGCCTTCTGGAACGAGAAATGCACGCTCGTCGGTGCGACGACGACCGGGTCGTCGCTCGCCGTGAGATCGCGGGCCGCGCGAACCGCCTGCATATTCGCCTCCGTGCCACCACCCGCGACGTATCCCGCGGGATCGGCGAGGCCGGTGACGGTGCCGAGGGCGTCGAGTACGTGCTCCTCCAGCGCGGCGACGTCGGGATACGTCGCCGGGTCGCCGGGGTTGTCGGCGAGGAACCGCTGTGCCGCTCGGGCGGCCGCGGGATGCGGGCGCGTACACATCGAGGAGAGCACGCGATCGAACGCCTGCGGCGTCGCGTCCATACCGACGCGAGGATGCGCCGGCCGTTTAAGCCGTCGGTTCGGGGCCACACCGACCACGGGTGCGATGCGGCTTCTGTTCGTCGACGCGTCTCGGTGTCGACGCCGAGTACGCCGACGAGGAAGTGTCGTCGGCGTCTCCACCTACGTATCGCACTGAGCCGACTATCGAACGGAGTCGAGGATCAACCGCTGCTCGACGCGCTTGGCCTCGTGCTGGACGTCGCGGACGGCGTCCACGTTCGCGCTGATCGAGGAGACGCCGCGCTCGACGAGGAAGTCCACCATCTCGGGCTTCGAGCCCGCCTGCCCGCAGATCGAGGTGTCGACGTCGCGTTCGCGACACGTCTCGATTACGTTCTCGATGAGCGCGAGCACGCCCGGGTGGAGTTCGTCGTAGCGGTCGGCGACGTGCTCGTTGTTCCGATCGACCGCGAGCGTATATTGAGTCAGGTCGTTCGTCCCGAAGGAGACGAAGTCCGCGCCGACGTCACAGAAGTCCGCGACACAGAGCGCCGCAGCGGGCGTTTCGACCATCACGCCCCACCGTCGCTTCTCGATGTCGACGCCGGCGGCTGCGAGCGCGTCGCGCGCCGCCCGCGCGTCATCGCCGTCGTTCACGAGCGGGAACATCACCTCGACGTTATCGTACCCCATCTCGTAGAGGCGCGCGAACGCCGCGAGTTCGAGTTCGAACAGCTCGGACTCCTCGAGCGAGCGGCGAATGCCCCGATAGCCGAGCATCGGGTTGTGCTCGTGCGGTTCGCTCTCGCCGCCCTCCAGCTGGCGGAACTCGTCGGTCGGGGCGTCGAGCGTCCGCACACGCACCGGCCGGGGGTAGAACTCGTCCGCGACGGTGCGGATGCTGTCGACGAGTTCGTCCGTGTACGCCCGCTCGCCGTGTGTCTCGACGTAGCGTTCGGGCGTGACGTTCGTCGAGAGGATCATGTGCTCCGTGCGCAGCAGGCCGACGCCGTCCGCGCCCGTGGCGGCCGCACGCTCGGCGGCCTCCGGGATGGAGACGTTCACCTTCACCTCGGTGGCGGTCATCGGCTTCACGGGCGTGGTCGGGCGCGCGTCCTCGACGGGTTCGCGCTCCTCGTCGGGTTCGGCGGCCCCCGCCTCGACCGTCCCGCGATCGCCGTCGATCGTGATCGGCTGGTCGTCGCTGAGCACCTGCGTCGCCGTTTCGGTGCCGAGCACCGCAGGGACGCCGAGTTCGCGCGAGACGATCGCCGCGTGACTCGTCATCCCGCCCTCGTCGGTGACGATGCCGGAGGCACGCTTCATCGCGGGCACCATGTCCGGCGTCGTCATCGAGGTGACGATGACGTCGCCCTGTCCGACCTTATCGAGCTGGTCGAGGCCGCCGACGATCCGCGCGGCACCGGAGGCGATGCCGGGGCTCGCGCCGAGCCCGGAGACGAGCGTTTCGCCGTCGTTCTCGTGGCTCGTGGCGTCCGCGGCGTCGTCGATGGTCGTGATCGGACGCGACTGGAGCATGTACACCTCGCCGTCGGCGATCGCCCACTCGACGTCCTGCGGGGTGTCGTAATGCTCCTCGACGCGCTCGCCGAGCCGGAGCAGTTCCGTCAACTCGGCCTCGTCGAGGACGCGCGCGTCGCGGCGTTCCTCGCTGACCTCGCGCTCCGTCGTCTCGCCCGTCGCGGGGTCGCGCTCGACGAGCGTCTTCTTCGTCGCCACCGTGACCTCCTCGATCTCGCCGCTCTCGCGGTCGATGACGTAGTTGTCCGGGGAGACGCTGCCGGAGACGACGCCCTCGCCGAGCCCCCACGCGGCCTCGACGATCGTCGTCGGTGCGCCCGTCGAGGGGTGACTCGTAAACAGCACGCCGGACTTCTCGGCGTCGACCATCCGCTGGACGACGACGGCGATGTCGACGCGCTCGTGGTCGAAGCCCTGTTCCTCGCGGTAGTAGATCGCGCGCTGGGTGAAGAGGCTCGCCCAGCAGCGTTTCACCCGTTCGAGGAGATCCTCGCGCGTGACGTTGAGATACGTCTCCTGCTGGCCGGCGAAGCTCGCGTCCGGCAGGTCTTCGGCCGTCGCCGAGGAGCGCACGGCGACGAACGGGGCGTCCCCGAGGTCGTCGTACGCGGCGAGGACGCTCTCGCGGACCTCGTCGGGCATCCCGGCGTCGAGGACGAGTTCCTTCGCGGTCGCGGCGGCCTCGGCGAGCGCCGCGGAGTCCTCGGGGTCGACGTCGAGGGCCGCGAAGAGCTCGTCGGCGACGCCCGACTCCTCGAGGAACGTCCGATACGTGTCGGCGGTCACGACGAACGCGGACGGTACCGGGAGCCCAGCCTGCGTGAGCTCTCCCAGCGACGCGCCCTTCCCCCCGACGCTCGGCACGTCCTCCGCACTGATGTCTGCGAGCCAACGTACTGGCATTAGGCACGCGAAAAGACAGCACACCCCGGAATAGGCGTTTCGGGTTCCGAGAGCGCCGAATAACTATTCGTCACCGAGTTAATTCGGCGTCGCCGAACCGGCGACGCGGCGGGCCGATCTCACGCTTCGATGATGTCGTCGTCGTCCTCGGCGTCCGGGACGATCAGGTCGCCATCGAGCGCCGTCACGGCCTCGCCACCGACCTGCACCGCATCGTCGACGCGGACGCGGACGGTTCCGGGCCGATCGACGTAGTGGCCTTGCTCGATGCGGAGTTCGTCGGGCGCGTCGCCGCCGAACGCCCCGATCCCGTCGAGATACGCGCCCGCAGCGCCGGCCGCGGTCCCCGTCACGGGGTCCTCGTGGATCCCGACGGGCGCACAGAACGCCCGCGCGTGGAGCGTCGACTCGCGTTCGAGCGTGTCGAGCGTGACCGCGTAGACCCCCTGCGCGCCGATGTCCTCGCAGAGGTCGCAGAGTGCATCGTCGTCGGGGTCGGCGTCGCCGAGCGTGGCGAGGTAGTCGAGGCCGACCACGAGGAACGGAAAACCGGTGTCCGCGACGGCGAACGGGAGGTCGTCGACGAACGACATCGCCTCGACGCCGAGCGCGTCGGCTACGCGTTCCGCGTCGAGGTCGGTCCGGTGTCGCACGGTCGGGTCGCGCTGGTGCATCCAGACCGTCCCGGACGCCTCGATCTCGACGTCGAGGACGCCGACGTTCGTCTCGACGGTGTGCTCGCCGGCGTCGATCGCCCCCGCCTCGTGGAGGTGGGCGTGGGCCGCGATCGTCGCGTGCCCGCAGAGATCAACCTCCGTCGTCGGCGTGTGGTAGCGCAGGCGGCGCTCGGCGTCGTCGCTCGGGGTCACGAACGCCGTCTCGCTCGCGCCCAGTTCGCGCGCGATCGCCTGGCGTTGGTCGTCGCTCAGGCCGTCCGCGTCCGGGACGACGCCCGCGGCGTTGCCGTCGAGCGGGCGATCGGTGAACGCATCACAGAGGAGGGCGCGTGTAGTCTGCACGCTCCATCCGTCACACGCCGCGCAGTTGAACGCTGCGCTCCCCCGATTTCCTCAACGCGCCCGCGCGGCGACGTAATCCCGGAACCGCTCGCGCACCGCCTCCTCACAGTCGACCTCGTAGACGGACCCTACCCCGTCATCGAGCAGGTAGTCGAGCGCGTCGTCGGGGTCCGAATCCGCCGTCACCACCTTCGCGTGGAGGTGACCGCGTCGCTTGATGAGATAGACCCCCGGTGCCTTCTCGTCGAGCGTCCACCGCCCGGTTCGTTGTGTGATACCCATTAGCACAACCTCGTCCACGGTAGCCACGACGCCCACACATATATAACTATCGTCCATGTAGGTATCGGATCTCCGGTCGGTGTTTCAGGTCACTTAACGTCCTCCGCGCCGTCCGATCCGGCGGGATACACATATGGGCGACCTCCCGGACGACTTCACGTGCACGATCACGAACTGGGAATACATCTACGGACTCTGCCGTGACGTCTCGACGCAGGTGAAGGAGGCCGACTTCGAGCCCGACGTCATCGTCGCGCTCGCCCGCGGCGGCTGGTTCGCCGGCCGATGTCTCTGTGACTTCCTCGGGTTGAACGACCTCACGAGCCTGAAGATGGAACACTACGTTGGCGCGGCCGAGAAGAGCGACCAGGCGGAGGTCCGCTACCCGATGCCCGAGGGCACCGTCGAGGGGAAGGACGTCCTCGTCATCGACGATATCGCCGACACCGGGGGGTCCATCGAGCGCGCCCACGAGTACGTCGACGAGCGCGGCGCGAACGAGATCCGAACCGCCACCCTCCAACTGCTCGGGACGAGCGAGTTCGACCCGGACTACGTCGGCGAGCGCCTCGAACAGTGGGCATGGGTCGTCTACCCATGGAACTTCATCGAGGACATGGTGGACCTCATCAGCGGCGTCATGGCGAGCGACGCCGACGGCCCGTACACGAAAGAGGGGATCCGCCACCTCCTCGCCGAGGACCACGACATCGAGCGTATCGAGATGGAGATCGCCCAACCGAACCGCCTCGATGAGGTGTTAGCGGAGATGGTCCGACGCGACGTCCTCGTGAAGGCCGCCGAGGACCGCTGGCTCCTCCGCGAGGACGCCTGAGTCGACAGCGGATCGTCACCCGACAGCACGGAAAGCACTAAATAACCGCCCGGGAGTAACAATCACCAGGAATGGGAGCGTCGGACACCGAATCGGCGGCTTTCTCGCGCGAACTCGCCGCCCTCAAGCGGCGAGGCTGTACCGTGCTCGTCGTCGACGACCGCACCCGCGGATCGACGGCGGCCTGCGAGCGCCTGCTCGGCGGGAGCGACCTCGATCGCCGACACGTCTTTCTCACGACCGCTGCGCCGGTCGAGGACCTCCTCGAACGTCGCGCCACTGGGGCGCACGACCGTGACTCCGACAGCCTCGGCGTCGTCGACGCGACGGACGCGATCCCGACACGCTCCGCGGCCGCCGACGCGCCGACGAGCATCGAACAGTCACTGACGGGCCAGGAGTGGTACGACGCCGTCGACACGCTCGACGATCTCAGCGCGCTGTACACGACCGTCGAAGACCACATCCGTCGCGTCGCCGACGGCGACACCGACCCCGGCGAGGTCCGGTTCTGTCTCGACGCCCTCGATCCGTTCTTCGACGCCGTCGAGACGGAGACGCTGTTCCGGTTCGTCCACCTCCTCACGAGCACTGTCCGCGACGTCGATGGGATGGGGCACGTCCACACCGCGAGCGACCCGCGACGCGATCCCGTCGCCACACTCGAACCGCTCTTCGACGCTACCGTCTACATCGACGCCGACACGGAGTGCGTCCGCCAGCGCTGGGAGCTCACCGACGCCGGCATCGAGACCGACTGGTTCCCGATCGCCTAGGCGTCGACGACCCAGAGGTCGCCGAACAGCTCGTCCTGCTCCAACGTCACGCGCCCCCGGTGTGCGAGGAACAATACCGCGAGGAACGACTCGACGCGCGAGCTGCCAGCAGCCGCGACCTCCGCGAACAGCACCTCCGCACGCCCCCGGTCGTAGTGTGTCGCGAGCGCGGCCTCGACGTCGTCGATCGTCGCCTCGATGTCCTCGCCGTGTGCGGTGTCCGTGACGTCCGCCGCCGTCGGCTCCGACTCGGCCCGAAAGTCGTCGCCGCTCCGGTAGTCGAGTTCCTGTACGCCGCGTTGGAACCCCTGCGGGCTCGCGGAGGTGTCGTACGTCCGGGACTCCTTCCACCACGAGCCGCGTTCGGCCTCGCGCAGCGAGCGGACGAGTTCGTCCAGCGTCTCCGGCGTCCCCCGCTGGGGTTTGCGTTCGAGGCGACGGTCCATCTCCTCCTCAAGCGCCGCGATCGGGTCGACGCCGGGTGCGTCCTCGGGGAGTTCGTCCATTCCCGGCTCCCAGTCGTCCCACCCCGTCGCCGCCTCCTCGGGCTCCTCCGGTTCGTCCGGTTCGAGGAGGGCGTCGGACTTCATCCGCAACAGGACGGAGGCGTAGAACAGCGCACGCCCCGACGTCCGGAGGTCCGCCTCGTCGAGCTTGTCGAGGAACGCGTCCGTCACGTCCACGATGTCGATGTCCCACGGCTCGATCTCGCCCTCCTTCGCCAGCTGGACGAGCAACTCGACGGGTTCGACTTCCTCGTCCTCGCCGTCGTCACCCTCTGGTTCGGGTTCTTCGGGCCCATCACCGAGCGAGAGGTCCGGTCCGCTCGACTCGTGGTCCGAGAGGGTAAAGGCGTCCTCGGGGTTGCCGCCGTCGGCGCGGAGGCGCGTGTCATCCGCATAACCGTCGCCCGCGAAATCGTGTCGCGGTTCAGCGTCCGCTCGCGGCTCGCTCTGCTCACCGCTCGCGTTTCCCGAGGAACCGCGTCGTGGTTCCTCCTCTCCTCGCGGCTCGCTCTGCTCACCGCTCGCTGGTCCGGAGGAACGTCGCTCCGCTCGTTCCTCCTCAGTCATCCGCGGGGGCCTCCTCCCCGCTCGTCAGGTCGATGCCCGTCACGGCGCTCACGTTGTCGCCCTGCATCGTCACGCCGATGGCGCGCTCGGAGCGCTCAAGCATCGCCGAACGGTGGCTGACGACGACGAACTGCGCGTCCGCCGCGAGCTCGTCCACGAGCTCGCCGACGCGTTCTGCGTTCACGGCGTCGAGGAACGCGTCGATCTCGTCGAGCGCGTAGAACGGCGCGGGGTTGTGTCGCTGGATCGCGAAGATGAACGCGAGCGCGGTGAGCGATTTCTCGCCGCCGCTCATCGCGTCGAGGCGCTGGACCGGCTTGTCCGCCGGCTGGGCCTTCATCGTCAGCCCACCTTCGAAGGGATCGTCCTCGTTCTCGAGAACGAGCTCGCCCGACCCTGCCGAGAGCCGCGAGAAGATCCGCTGGAAGTGCCCGTCGATGGCTTCGTAGGCGTCCATGAACGTCTCGCGCTTCTGTGACTCGTAGCTCTCGATGCGCTCGCGGATGCCCTCGGCCTCCGCTCTGAGCGTCTCGCGTTTCCCCTCCAAGTCGTCAAGGTCCGCCGCGACCTCGTCGTACTCCTCGATCGCGAGCATGTTGACCGGCTCTAAGGCCTCCATCTGCCGGTCGAGGCGCGCGACGGTCTCCTCGACATCGTCGATGTCGGGAATCTCGTCGGCGTCGTAGTCGCCGACCGCGTCCTCCAGCTCGTCGATCTCCTCACGGAGGCGCTCGGCGGCGTTCTCCAAGCTCTCCAGTCGGCTCTCGACCGATTCAACCTGCTGTGCCTGTTCGTCACGGGCGCGCTGGGCGTCGGCGAGGTCCTCCTTGAGGGCCGTCCGTTCCGCTTTCAGATCCGCCAGCTCCTCCTCTAGCTCCTCGACTTCGGCCTCCTTTGCGGCGAGCGTCTCGCGTTTCTTCTCGATCTCGGCCTCGAAGGCCTCGATCCGCTCCTCCTGTTCGGCCTTCGTGTTCTGGGCCGCCTCCACGTCGTCGTGGAGGTCGTCGATCTCGTTTTCGGCGTACTGGTGTTGGAGTTGGAGATCGTTGAGGTCGCCATCGAGGTCGGAGCGGCGCTCGTCGAGGTCGTCGACCTCGGCCTCCAACTCCTCTCGCTTTGCGGTGAGCTCGGGGATCTCCGAGTCCGCAAGCTCGGCCTCCAGCTCCTCGATGGCGGCCTCGATAGTCTCGATCTCGGTCTCGTACTCGGCGATCTCCTCGTCGAGTTCGCCCATCCGCTCGTCCACGTCGGCGCGCTCGGCCTCGAGTTCCTCAAGGCGCGCCTCCAGTTCCTCGATCCGCGCTTCGGTATCCTCCTGTTCGGCCTCCACGCGCTCGATGTCGGTTTCGAGCGAGCGAACGGTGTCGAGCGCGTCCGACTTCCGGTCGCGCGCGCCGTCGAGGCGCTCCTCGATCTCCTGGACGTCGTCGCGGATCGACTGGCGCTCCTCCTCGAGGTCGTTGATCCGTGCTGCGACGCGCTCCAGCTGTCCTTTTCCGGACTCCGAGAAGGAGTAGCGCGACCCGGAGCGGGAGCCACCGGTCATCGCCCCGCTCTTCTCGACGAGTTCGCCCTCGAGCGTGACGAGCCGGTAGTCGCCCATCAGGTCGCGCGCCGTCTCCATGTCCTCGACGACGAGCGTGTCACCGAGGACGTACGAGAAGACGCCCGCGTACTGCCGGTCGAAGTCGACGAGGTTGAACGCGAAGTCGACGACGCCGGGGACGTCCGGCGCGCTCCCGAGCGAGCGCTCGTGCATCTCCGTCAGCGGCAGAAACGTCGCGCGGCCCGCGTTGCGCGACTTGAGGTACTCGATGCAGGACTGGCCCACACCGTCGTCGTCCACGACGACGTGTGCCATCCGGCCGCCCGCCGCTGTCTCCGCCGCCGTCGCGTACCGGCCGTCGACGCCGCCGAGTTGCGCGACCGTCCCGTGAACGCCCTCGTTCCCGCTGTTCAGGATCGTCGAGACCGCCCGCCCGTAGGAGGAGTCGCCGGACTCCTCTGCGTTCGCCTCCATCCGGGCGTACTCCTCGCGTGCCTCCTGGAGGTCGTCCTCGATGTCGTTCAGGTCCGATTGGCGCTCCTGTTTCTGCGCTTTGAGGTCCGCGACGACCTCCTCGATCTGTGCCTCGTTCGCCTCCGCCTTCGCGAGTTCGTCCTCGAGGTCGTCGAGACGCCGCTCGAACTCGGGGAGTTCCTCGCGCGCGGCGGCGAGGTCGTCCTCCGCCTCGCTCACCTCGTTCGAGCGGCGTCGCGCCTCGTCCAGCAGCCGGTCCTTCTCGCGCTGGAGGTCGTTACGAGCCGATTTGGCGTCTTCGAGTTCGTCCTTTTTGGCCTCCAGTTCGGCCTTCAACTCGTCGAACTCGGTGTCGACGTCGTCGATCTCCGCCTCGACGTCCGCGATATCGGCTTCCAGCGACTCGATGTCGGCCGTCACGGAGGCCTTCTCGACTTTCACCTCGCGGATATCGCGTTCGAGGTCGTCGAGCTCCTCCTGCTTCCTGTCGATCGCGACAAACGCCTCGCGTCGGTCGTTCTCCGCCTGGTCACGGCGGTCCTCGGCCGACTCGATCTTGTCCTCGAGTCGGCTGATGTCGCCTTTGACCTCCTCGATCTCGCGTTTGACGGCGAGCTGTTCGTCCTCGCCCGTCCGCTCGATCTCCGCGTTCAGCTCCTCGAGCTCCTCGTCGAGGCGCGCGACGCGCCCCCGACGAGTGTCGAGTTCGTCCTGCAGCTCGGCGAGTTCGGCTTCGCGATCCGCGACGTCGGCTTCGGTCGCTGTGAGGTCCGCGCGTTTCTCCTCGAGCTCCGCGGCCTTCCGGTACGACTCGTACTCGGCCTTCTCGTCTTTGAGCCCCTGATACTCGAGCGCCGTTTCGCGCTCGTCCTCGAGTTGCTCGAGCCGGTCGTGTTTCTCGGAGATCCGCAGGTCGGCCTCCTCGATGCGCTCTTCGACGACGTCGAGTTCGTCGTAGGCATCGGCCTTCTTCGCGTCGAACTCCGCAACGCCGGCAATCTCGTCGATGACCTCGCGGCGCTCGCCGGGCGTCATGTTGATGATGCCGGTGACGTCGCCCTGCATGACGACGTTGTACCCCTCGGGGGTGACGCCGGCCTGTGCGAGCAAATCCTGGACGTCCGAGAGGTTCACCGAGCGCCCGTTGAGGTAGTAGTAGGAGTAGTAGTTGTCCTCGGTGCGTTTCACGCGGCGCTTCACGGTGATCGTCTCGACGTCGCCGATGTCGTCGCTCCCGGCGGCGTTGACGACCTGCGAACGCGTGAGCGTCCCCTCCTCGTTGTTCAGGACGACCTGAACGCTGGCCTCGCGGGGGCCGGCGGTCTCGCCCTCGCCGTCGTGGCTCGGGTTGTAGATGAGGTCGGTGAGTTTCTCGGCGCGCATCCCGCGGGTGCGCGCGAGGCCGAGGGCGAAGAGGATCGCGTCGATGATATTGGACTTCCCGCTGCCGTTCGGGCCGCTAATCGTGGTGAAGTCCTCGTAGAACGGAATGCGCGTGGTCCGCCCGAAGCTCTTGAAGTTCTCGAGAACGATTTCGTCGATGTACATCTGGGAGAGACGCGGAGTCTCAGGCGACGATGATGTCGTCGAGCTCGGACTCCTCGTTCGCCTCCTCGGCACCCTCGGCGGGTGTGTCTTCCGGTTCGGCGTCGGCCGCGCTCGCGTCCGCCGCGGTGGCGTCGGTCGGCTCCGCGGCACCACCGTCCTCCGGCGCGCCGGCAGCGAGCGGCTCGCTCGACGGGCGGCCCGCGCTCTCGTGGGCGTCGTGGTAGTCCTCGAGTTCGCGGATGCGCTCGTTCGCATCGACGAGCTCCTCGGTCAGCCCGCGAACCGTGGCCTCGAGCTCCTTCACGCGGTTTTCGAGCGCGGCGACGTCCTCACTATCGTTCGACATAGCAGCATACAGGGACTCACCGATTATAAGCGTGTGGCGGTCGTGCGTCAGACGCTCGGCTGACGTACGGCGGGGTGAAACGGGAGGGGACGCCGAATCGGGCGGCCCTTCGTCACGACTAAGCGCCCGGGCGTCGAAACAGTCCGCAATGAGCACGCAGGCCGCCACGGAGGACCTCGCCGCCGTCATCGGGCTGGAGGTCCACGTGCAATTGGAGACGGACACCAAGATCTTCTGTGGGTGTTCGACCGACGCCGCCGATGCGGAGCCGAACACACACACCTGCCCGACGTGCCTCGGCCTCCCCGGCGCGCTCCCCGTCCTCAACGAGGGCGCAGTCGAGGCCGCCGTTCGGTTGGGGAAGGCCCTCCACGCCGACATCCCGGAGCGAACGACGTTCCACCGGAAGAACTACTTCTACCCCGACCTCCCGAAGGGGTTCCAGCTCACCCAGTACGACGCGCCGATCTGCCAGGCCGGCGAACTGGAGGTCCGCGTCGAGGACCGCCGCCGCGACATCGGCATCACGCGCGCACACCTCGAGGAGGACCCTGGAAGCCTCCAACACGTCGGCGGGAGCATCGACACCGCGGACTACACGAAGGTCGACTACAACCGCGCCGGCACGCCGCTCGTCGAGATCGTCACCGAACCCGACTTCCGCTCGCCCGACGAGACACGGGCCTTCCTCGCCAAACTCGAGGAGGTCCTCGAATACCTCGGGATCTACGACGCCGAGCGCGACGGCAGCCTCCGCGTCGACGCGAACATCTCGATGGTGCCCGCGAGCGAGCTGGCCGGTGAGGTCGACGACGCCACCCTGGAGGAGGCCAACCGGACCGAGGTGAAGAACATCTCCAGTCACAAGGGGGCCCAGCAGGCGCTCGCCTACGAGGTGACGCGCCAGCGCAACGCCATCCAGCGCGGGCGCGAGGTCGAACAGGAGACGCGCCACTGGGACGAGAGCCGCGGCATTACGGTCTCGATGCGCTCGAAGGAGGCCGAGAAGGATTATCGCTACTTCGAGGAGGCCGACCTCCCACCCCTCGAAGTCGCGGACTGGAAGCAGAAACTCGAGATCCCCGAGCTCCCCGACGCACGCCGCGAGCGCTTTCGCGAGGAGTACGGCCTGAGCGCCGAGGCGGCGAGCAAGCTCACCTCCACGAAGGAGGTCGCGGACTTTTTCGAGGAGATCGCCCGCGAGTACGACCCCGATCTCGCGGCGACGTGGGTGGCCGACAACCTCCTCGGCGAGCTCAACTACCGCGACATGGCGGTGACGGACCTCGAGGGTCGCTTCGATGAGTTCACCCATCTCGTCGAGCTCGTCGCCGAGGACGAGATCACCGAGAAGAACGCCCGCGAGGTCGTCCTTCGGGAGATGCTCGACGACGGGGCGAGCCCGGACGCGATCGTCGAGGCCGAGGACCTCGGGAAGACGGGTGCGGGCGAAGTGCAGGCCGCAGTCGAGGAGGCCATCGACGAGAACCCCGACGCCGTCGCGGACTACGAGGCCGGCGACGAGGGCGCGATCAACTTCCTCGTCGGACAGGTGATGCAGAAGACCGGTGGAAGCGCGGACCCCGGACAGGTGAACGGCCTCCTGCGCGAGGAGCTAGACGGGTAGCTCAGACGTCGACATCGCCGGCGTCGAAGAACCGCCCGCCGGCGAGGTAGTTGACACCGATGAGGGCGAGACAGGCCCCGCCGAGGACGACGACGGCGCGAAAGACGAGCGCGTCGGTAGCTGTGAGGGCGCTGGCAGCCATCGAGGCTCCGAGACTGATGTCAGTGAGGCCGACGAGGCGAAGTGCGCCGACGCGTTCGCGGAGCGGGTTCGCGAACCCGCCAGCGACACCGAAGAGGCCGGCGAGAACGGGCAGGCCGATCTGGACCGCGATCGCACCGTGGAGGTTCCCGAGGCCGAACAGCGCGGCGAGCGCAGCGGTGAGGACGAGCAAGAAGACACCGAGGTAGCCGAAGTACCGAATGTTGACCATATGCGGCATTCGTCACGGCCGCCGAAGAACGTTCGCCAGCGTCCGGGCCGTCGCGAGCGGACGCGCAGCCTACACCTCGGGGGCTTCGAAGTAGTTTCCGCCGAGCAGGTAGTCGACGCCGAAGGCGACGAGCACGAGTCCGGAGAGGCAGAAGAGCGCCTGGAAGACGAGCCCCGAGCCAGTCAGCGCGCCGAGGCACATCGAGGCACCGAGGAAGACGTGGCCGGTCCCCACCAGCCGGAGCGCGCCGACGCGCTCGCGGATCGGGTTTCCGAACCCGCCGAGGAGTTCAAGGACGCCGGCGACGACGAAGACGGCGAGCTGGAGGCCGGTCGTGCCGCTGAGTGCGGGGGCACCGAAGACGGCGAAGAAGACGGCGGCGAGGGTGAGCAGGAACGCGCCGAGGTAGCCAAAGCGGCGGAACGTGAGGGCCATGGGCGTCCCTGCGTCGGCCGCACTCAAGTATCCACCTCCTCGCGGGCGCGCTCGCCGCCGGGCACGGCCGCCCACGCGACGGCTCGCGTGTCCTCGCACGCGTCGGCGTGTACACGCCCTCAGACGCGTGAAAACGAGCGTCTCGGGCCCCGAAAGCTTTAGAAGTGCGTCCGGCATACCGGTGGATAAGACCGCCGCGAGGCGGACAACCACCGTGGAACTCATCATCACAGAGAAGGACAACGCCGCCCGTCGCATCGCCGACATCCTGAGCGACGGCGGCGCGTCCACAGAGCGCAGCGGCGGCGTCGACGTCTACGGCTGGGGTGGCCGGCGGTGTATCGGTCTCTCCGGCCACGTCGTCGGCGTCGATTTCCCCCCGGAGTACAGCGACTGGCGCGACGTCGAGCCGGCGGAGCTCGCGGACGCCCCGGTGACGAAGACGCCGACGCAGGAGTCCATCGTGAACGTCCTCAAGCGCCTCGCCGGCGAGGCCGACTCGGTCATCATCGCGACGGACTACGACCGCGAGGGCGAACTCATCGGGAAGGAGGCGTACGAACTCGTCCGCGAGGCCAACGAGGACGCCCCCGTCTCGCGGGTGCGCTTCTCCTCGATCACCGAGAACGAGGTGAAGTCGGCGTTCGCGGACCCGGACGACCTCGACTTCGACCTCGCCGCCGCGGGCGAGGCCCGGCAGATCGTCGATCTGATTTGGGGGGCGGCGCTCACGCGCTTCCTCTCGCTCTCCGCGCGACAGGTGGGTGACGACTTCATCTCCGTGGGCCGCGTCCAGTCCCCGACCCTGAAGCTCATCGTCGATAAGGAACGCGAGATCGAGGCGTTCGACCCCGAGGACTACTGGGAGCTGTTCACCGATCTGGAGAAGGACGAGACGACCTTCGAGGCGCAGTACTTCTATCTCGACGACGAGGACAACGAGGCCGAACGCGTCTGGGACGAAGACGACGCCGAGTCGGCCTTCGACGTCCTGCGCGAGGCCGCGACGGCGGTCGTCGAGTCCGTCCGGCGGCGCACCCGCACGGACGATCCGCCCGCGCCGTTCAACACCACGCAGTTCATCCGCGCCGCGAGTTCGCTGGGGTACGCCGCGGGCCGCGCGATGAGCATCGCCGAGGACCTCTACACCGCGGGGTACATCACGTATCCGCGGACTGACAACACCGTCTACCCCGACGACCTCGACCCCGCCGATCTCTTGGATGCGCTCTCCGCCCAGCGCGACTTCGCCGAGTCGGTCGAGCGACTGGAGGCGCTCGACGAGTTGGAGGCGACGCGCGGCGACGAGGAGACGACCGACCACCCGCCGATCCACCCGACGCCCGACCTCCCGGCGAAAAGCGACCTCTCGGAGGACGAGTGGGAAGTGTACGAACTCGTCGTGCGGCGCTTCTTCGCGACGCTCGCCGAGCCCGCAAAGTGGGAGCACCTGCGCGTCGTCGCATCGGCCGACGGCGAGAAGCTGAAGGCGAACGGCCGCCGGCTCGTCGAAGAGGGCTACCACGCGGTCTACCCCTACTTCGGGACGGACGAGAATTACGTCCCGGACGTCACCGAGGGCGAGAAGCTCGCCATCGCGGATGCCCGCATCGAGGCGAAACAGACCCAGCCGCCGCGGCGATACGGCCAGTCGCGGCTCATCGAGACCATGGAGGAGATGGGAATCGGGACGAAGAGCACGAGACACAACACCATCGAGAAGCTCTACGATCGGGGCTACGTCGAGAACGACCCGCCGCGCCCGACACGGCTCGCGATGGCCGTCGTGGAGGCCGCCGAGGAGTACGCGGATCTCGTCGTCTCCGAGAAGATGACGGCCGAACTCGAGGCCGACATGACGGCGATCGCGGAGGGCGAGAAGAACCTCGATGCGGTGACCGAGGAGTCCCGCGAGATCCTCGATCGCGTCTTCGAGGCGCTTGATGAGTCGCGCGAGGAGATCGGCGAACACCTCCGCGAGTCGCTGAAGGCCGACAAGCGCCTCGGACCGTGTCCGAAGTGCGGCTCTGATCTGCTCGTCCGCCGGAGCCGGCAGGGGTCGTACTTCGTCGGGTGCGACGGCTACCCCGACTGTCGCTTCACGCTCCCGCTGCCCTCGACGGGCGAGCCGGTCGTGCTCGACGCCGAGTGCGAGGAGCACGGCCTCAACGAGGTGAAGATGCTCGCTGGGCGGAACACGTTCGTCCACGGCTGCCCGCTCTGTGCGGCGGAGGAGGCGGCCGAGACCGAGGACCGGGTGATCGGGCCGTGTCCTGACTGCGGTACAGAGCACGGTGGCGAACTCGCCATTCGCAAGCTCCAGTCGGGGTCGCGACTCGTGGGCTGTACGCGCTATCCGGACTGTGAGTACTCACTCCCGCTTCCGCGGCGCGGCGAGATCGAGGTGACGGACACCTACTGCGATGAGCACGACCTCCCCGAACTCGTCGTCCACGACGAGGGCGACGACGAGCCGTGGGAACTGGGCTGTCCGATCTGTAACTACGAGGAGTACCGGGCGCGCCAGGGTCTCGACGGAATCGAGGGGATCGGCCCGAAGACGAAGGAGAAACTCGCTGACGCGGGGATCGAGGATCTCGCGGATCTGGCCGAGGCCGACGCCGAGGGCATCGCCGAGTCGGTCGAGGGCGTCAGCGCGGAGCGAGTCCGCGACTGGCAGGCGAAGGCGGACTGAGACTGAGCACGCGACCCCTGGTGGGGGTCGCAGCACGGAACCGGGAGGAAGCAGGGTGGCGCATCGGAGCGCCCGGCGCAGGGTCACCGACCGGACGACGATCGTCGCGTCGGTGGTCGTCGGATCGCAGGTCGTCGGTCAGTACCGACGCACCTCCGTTGCGGGTCGGTCGCGTGCGAACGTCGCACGAGCGGGGCGTCGGTGTCGTGGCGTGAGCGATGGTCGATACGTCATCGTCGGGTGTCGTGAGTCGTCTGATTCTGGCTGTGTCGACATCGGTGGCGTTAGAGCGCCTCGACGTCGAGGCTCCCGCACGCCGGGCAGTTCTCTCGCGGCGTTTCGTACCCCTGCCCACAGAGCCGGCACTCGAAGTCGTGATCCGTGGGATCGGACAGGAGTTGCGTCGCGAGGTGTGTGATCGTAGCCATCGTCCTACAAAGCCTACTGTGTCCCACACCCACAAATAACTATCGGCTAGATTCGGGTTAATATAGCAATATATAGGACGAATAGCCGAATATACTCGTCCATTCCCCAACGGTTCTGCTATTTCTACTCGTATTCCGTTACAGTGTTGGAGTCACCAACATCGTCGCGAGCCGTGGGCTTATGCCCGCCGCGACCCAACCACGTGGCGATGCGGCTTGACGACTACGTCGAGGGGCTAAAGCCCGACGAGGAGTACGAGCGGCGGAAACTCGCCGAGGAGAAGTCCTACGCGATCACGGACTACCTCGACGACGCGCGCGCCTCCTTCGAGGCCGTCCAACAGGGCGATTCGCTCTACGGGGCGAGCGCGCCCTCCGTCTTCGTCGGCCGATCGTCCTACCCGAACGTCTCCGCGGGCATCCTCTCACCCGTCGCCGAGGAGGAGGACGCAGCGGAGTACGCGACGAGCGGCGCGTGGTACGAGCGCGGCCTCGGGATCGACAACGTCCTCCAATACCGCACGGGATTGCTCAACTCCCGACGCTCGGCGGACGTGAACGTCGAGGACGTCTGGGACGGCTTCGTCGGCACGCAACGCGAGGTCGCCATCGCGGACCGGCCGGTGGATGTCGAGATCGGCCTCGCCTCGACGCCCGAGTTCGACCCCGATCAGTACGCCCAGCCGAGCGCGAACGCCCCGAGCGGCCCGAACGCGTCGGTTGAATCAGCCGATCTGACCGAGAACCCACACGTCCCGCGCGCGGTCGAGAAGACCCTCGAGGACGACGACTGGCGCGCGCAGGGCGCGATGGTCTACCTCTACGAGCACGGTCTGGACGTCTACGACGTCAACCGCGTGCTCTCAGTCGGCGCGCTCGGGCAGGGCGAGAACAGGCGGTTGGTCCCGACGCGCTGGTCGATCACGGCCGTCGACGACACCGTCGGCCAATACCTCCGCGGGGGGATCCGCGATGCGCCGAGCATCAACGGAGTCGAGGTCCGGATGAACGAGTACATGGGCAATCGCTACTGGGTCGTCCTCGCGCCCGGCAGTTGGGAGTTCGAGCTCGTCGAGATGAAATCCCCCGGCAGCGTCTGGAACCCCGACCCGAGCGGCGACATCTGGATGGCCGCCGCGAGCGAGGGGTACGAGGGCCGCACGGGCTACGTCGACGAGACCGCGGGCGCGTACTACGCCGCACGCCTCGGCGTCCTCGAACACTTAGCGGAGCGGGGCCGACAGGCGAAGGCGCTCGTCCTCCGCGAGGTCTCCGACGACTACTGGGCTCCCGTCGGCGTCTGGCAGGTGCGAGAAAGCGTCCGCCACGCCTTCGAGCGCGAGGCCGTCGACGCCGAGACGCTCCACGGCGCGGTCCGCGATCTCGCCGAGCACCTCCCGGTCTCCATGGGCGACCTCCGGCGGAAGTCGACGATGGTCGCCGGCCTCCAGACCGGCCTGAGCGACTGGACGTCGTAGAAGACTTACAACGTCGCGAACGGTACGCGACGGTATGTCTACTCTCCCCGCACTGTTCCCCGCGCCCGCCTTCGTCGGGCTACCCGGCGGCATGGAACTGCTCGTGATCCTCTTGCTCGCCGTCTGCGTCTTCGGCATCCCGACGCTCCTCCTGCTCGGCGGCGGTGGCTACCTGTTCGCGCGCTCGTCACGCCGCGACGAGCGCCTCAAAGAACTCGAACGCGAGGTCGATACCCTCCGCGAACGCGTGGATGAGAGCGACGGGAGCAGCGAGGACGGCCGCGATGGCGAGGAAGACCGTGACGCCACGCCGACGCGGAAAGACGACCGATGACACCCATCACGAACGCGACGGCCGTCGAAAGGAGTACCTTTGTGACTCGCGTGCTAACCACACGGTAATGTCACGTCCGTCCGCAGCCCCAGATCGGGGCGCTCAAGCGAAGACGCTCGCGCTGGCGACCGGCGTCGGCCTCGGCGGCCTCGCCTTCGGGCTCCTCCTCACCATCGTCGCGGTGGTCGGCATCAGGTTCGCCGGGCTCTCGCTCACGCCGTCGCTCTCCATCGTCCTCAGTGTCGTCCTGCTCCAAGGCATCGCGTTCGGCACGGTCGCGTACGCCTACGCGAAATACCGCGACGACCCGAGTCGCTTCATCACGTTCCGCGTGCCGACGATCCGCGAGATCGGCCTCGCCGTCGCGGGCTGGCTCGGCGCACTCGGTGCACTCGTCGTCATCAGCGCCATTCTCCAGACGACGAGCGCGCCGACGGCGAGCAACGAGGTCGCGAACTTCGGTGCCGAACACCCCGAGGTCCTCCTGTTGCTCGTCCCGCTCTCCTTCCTCCTCGTCGGCCCCGGCGAGGAACTGCTCTTCCGCGGCGTCGTGCAGGGGACGCTCCGGGAGCGCTTCGGGCGCGTCCCCGCCGTCCTGCTCGCCAGCCTCATCTTCGCGAGCGTTCACTTCACGTCGCTCTCCGGGGCGCTCTCCGGGCGACTCGTCACCATCGGCGCGCTCTTCGTCATCTCGCTCGTCCTCGGCGGCCTCTACGAGTACACGGGCAACCTCACGGTGCCGGCGCTCGTCCACGGCGCGTACAACGCGACGCAGTTCAGTCTGCTCTACGTCTCCATCGCGTACAGCGACGAACTCCAACAGGCCGCCGGCTTCCTCAGCTAAACAGACCGTTACGACGCGTTGGCGTCGTCCGCGCCGGCGTCGTCTGCGTCGATGTCTTCGTGAGCGTCGTCTGCGCCATCGCTCCCTGCACCCACGTCGCCCGCGGGCACCGGGCCGTCGCCGACCTGCTCGCGCACGGTTTCGACGAACTCGCGACGTGACTCGAAATACGGAACGTCGCAGTGCGCGAGGACGTCCGCGAGGCGTCGCGGGCCCGCTGGCGTCCGAATTGCCGTCTCGCCGTCGCGGCGAACGATCTCACTACGCTGGATACCCCACGTGAACCGCGAGGCGACGCGCGCGATCGGGACGCCCTCGACGGGTGCGCCCGCGCCAAGTTCGACCGCGGGCTCCGCCGTCTCCTCCTCGTCGTCTGCCATACGCGAGGTGTCGATGGGCCGCCGATTAGGGCTTTCGGTGCGCGCGCTCGCGGGGCGGGCGTCTGACGCACCGTTTTTACGCCCGGGGTCGTATGTGGGCCTATGACCAGCCTCGCGGACGCGTACCAGCGCGACGCCAACGGCGCGAGCCAGCGGCGCGTCTACGCGGGGACCGCGCTCTTCGGGGCGGGCGCGCTGCTCGTCGTCGCCGGTATCCTCGCCGGCGCGACACACCTCGTGATGGGGGCGAACCCCTCGACTGCGGCGCAGTTCGGCGCGCGCGAACTCGGCCTGACGCTTGGCTGTCTCGGCGTCCCGGCCATCTTCGTCGGCATCTTCACCGTCCTGCCCGCGAGCCGGTTCTACCGCGTCGCGGCCGCCGGGGGCGCGCTCGTCGCCGTCGCCGGTACACTGATTCTCCGCTACGCCTACCCGATGCGGTGGTACGCGGGCGGTGGCTCCGTCCCCTCGACCGCGGCGCTCGTCGGTGCACTCGTCTACGCCTTCGGCCTCATCGTGATCTTCTGGTGTCTGTTCACCGCCGTCGCGACGTTCAAGACGCGCAACGCCCCCGGTGGGACCGTCACCCTCACCGTGACCGAGGATGGGGAAACGAAGACCGTCGAAGTGGCCCGCGAGGACCTCGACGATGCCCGCGCCGCGGTCTCCGAAGGGGGCTCTTTCGGCGGGGTCGGCGTCTTCGGTGGCGTCGAACGAAACGATCCCGACCACACGCCACAGCCGACCTCCGACGGCGGCGCGACAACGCCGGACGTCCGCGACGTGCCGGGCGACGATCCCGAGAAGGCAAGCAAGGCGGACGCATCGACCGCCGATGTCGGCCCCGACCGCTACTGCGGCAGTTGCGCGCACTTCGACTACGTCCGCACCGACGACGACGAGGACATCCATCCGTACTGTGGCTACCACGACGAACTCATGGACGACATGGACGCCTGCGAGCAGTGGACGCGCGAGTGACTCAGCGCCCGGCAGCGCGAGCGGATGGGGGGTCGGTTACAGCCCGGCCAGCCGCGTCGCCACGTCGTCCCAGTGGCTTCCCTTCCAGTACCGCTGGCCACAATCGACACAGCGCCACACGCGCTCGGCGTCGTCGGGCACGTGCTCGGGGTGCGGGCCGCTCGCTTCTTCTAGACGGCCGTTACAGGTCGCACAGCGGACCGGCTCGTCGGGGAGTGCGAGGGTGAACCCGCGTTCGTCGAGCTCCGTGAGCTGGTCGTCGACGTGGCGCGTCCGGAGGAGGACGCTGTCTGGCGCGCGCCGGGCGAGCTCCTCGTCGCGCGTGAGGAGCGTCCGGTCCTCGCGGGCCGCGATCTCGCGGAGCCGGTCGTCGTCCTCGACGCCACGATCGAGGGCGTACGCGGCGTCGTAGCCGCACATCCGCAGGAGGCGCGCGAGCTTGCCGAGCATGACGTCGAGCAACAGCGGCGTGTCTTCGGGTCCGGCCATCAGTCGAGGAAAGCCCGGAGCCGGTCGACGTCGCGCGTGTTCAGCACGTCGCCGGCCGCGGCCCACCCGCGGCGGGCGGTGTGGACGCCGTAGGTGCGCTGGGCGTACTCCTCGGGCGAGTGTGCGTCGGTATCGATGGCGATCGGCGCGTCGGCCTCGACGGCCGCGCGAACGGCACTTCCCCAGAGGTCGAGGCGATGGTAGTTTGCGTTCACCTCCAGCGCCGTCCCGGCGTCCGCGGCAGCGGCAGCGAGGTCGGTGGCGTCGAACGTCATGGCCGGACGCTCGTTGATGAGGCGACCCGAGGGGTGGCCCAGGATATCGACGTGTGGGTGTTCGACCGCCGCGACGAGCCGGTCGGTCTGGTCGCCGCCGTCGTCGCCGAGCCCGGAGTGTGGGGAGGCGACCACGAGGTCGAGGTCGGCGAGGACGTCGTCGCTCACCGCGCCCACCTCGCCATCGGCATCGACGTTAGCCTCGACGCCGTGGAGCACCTCGATGTCGGCGTCAACGTCGTCGCGGAGATCGGCGATCGCGTCGGCCTGCTCGCGGAGGTCCGCGTCACTCAACCCCGAGTCGCCGAAGACGCCGGGGCCCTCAGCGTGGTCGGTGATGCAGACGTAGTCGTGACCGAACTCGACGGCCGCATCGACCATCTCGCGGAGCGAGTAGTCGCCGTCGGACCAGTCGGTGTGAACGTGGAGGTCTCCTCGGAGGTCGTCCTCGGCGAGGAGGTCGGGGAGGGCGTCCTCGCGCGCGGCGTCGATCTCCCCGCGGTCCTCACGGAGTTCGGGCGCGATCCACGGGAGGCCGAGCGCGTCGTAGACGTCTTCTTCACTTTCAGCGGCAAGCAGGTCGCCGACGCGCTGGCCCGCGTCAGGGTCGTCGACATCGGAGATGTCGAAGACGCCGTACTCGTTGACCTTCTTGTCCTGCGCGATGGCGTGATTGCGCAGCGTGACGTTGTGCGCCTTCGAGCCCGTGAAATACTGGAGTGCCGCGCCGAACTCGTCACCGACGACGACGCGGAGGTCGACCCGCAGGCCGTTCACCCGGACCGAGGTCTTCGTCTCGCCCGTCTCGATGACGTCGCCGACGCGCCCCCAGTCGGCGAGGTGGTCGCCGACGCGCTGGCCCGCGTCACTCGCCGCGAGGACGTCCACGTCGCCGTTCGTCTCGCGCCACCGTCGGATAGAGCCCGCGACCGCGACGCGCTCGACGGCGTCGTGTTCTTCGAGGTAGTCCGTGACGTCGTCCGCGATCGGGCGGGTGTCGCCGAGCAGGTCACGCTCGCCGGCCTGTCGGGCGAACGCGACGCCCTCGCGGATGTTCTCCTCCGTCTTCGCGCCGAACCCCGAGACCTCGCGGATCTCGCCGTTCTCCGCCGCGGCTTCGAGGTCGTCGAGCGTGGTGACGCCGAGCGCGTCGTAGAGCTTCTTTACCGTCTTCGGGCCGACCCCTTCGACGCGCGTCAACACGTCCATTTCGACCGGCAGGTCGTCGCGGGCGTCCTCGAGCTCCTCGAACGTGCCCATCTCCACGTAGTCGACGACGTGCTCGGCGATCCCCTCGCCGACGCCGTCGATCTCCTGCACCGCATCAGGGCCCTCCGCAACGAGGTCCTCGATCGCCTCGGGATGGTCGCGAACGTTGTCCGCGGCGCGGCGGTAGACGTTCGGTCGGTAGTCGTCCCCCTGTGCCTCCATCAGGTCCGCGTACTCCTCCAGGACGTCGGCGACCTCGGCGTTCCGGCTCACTATCGGTCCCCGCTCCGCCCGACCTCATTCCCGCGGCCGCGGCCCCGCGAACTACCGTCGTCGTGTCCGAGCGCCTTCTTCAGGAAGGTGTGCCAGCGCTTCGTGTCGGCGGCCTCCTTCGCCGAGATCTCGCGCTCGATGTCGCCGCCCGAGCCGAGCGATTCGAGGGCGTTCAGCGCGCGGTCGATCCCGATGACCTCGTCGGCGAGCGTCTCGCCCTCCGCGTAGTCGAGCTCGGCTTCCTCCAATCGCTCGACGCGTTCGCGGCGCGCCCGCCGGAGGGTGCGTTTTGCGTCCGCGACCTCCTCGCGACGCTCGGGTGGGATCCGGTCGAGCCCGCTCGTCTCGAAGACGAACTCGCGGAGCGGGAACGACTCGCCGTCGAGGGCGATCTCGTCGGGGATCGTCGCCCCGACTGTCGCGGACTCGCGTCCGATGCGCTCTAAGAGCCCCTTGCGCTCGTACTCCTTCATGCGTGGATCCTCGCTCGCGGTGGCCTTGTAGGCTGGGGGCCGCGTGGCGCGAAGCGCCACGAAATGGTGAGCGGGGAGGGACGACCCGTGAGTAGCGCGGCGTTTCGTGCCACGGAGAGACGAACGACCACCGAGAGGGCGGGTGGCGCGACGGCGTGACCGAAGTTCCTAACCGCGTGCCGTCCGAGGTATCGGGTAATGGCGACGTGTGACCGCTGCGGGAAGCAGGTGGGGATGCCCTATCGCTGCCGGTTCTGCGGCGGCACGTACTGCGAGGATCACCGGCTCCCGGAGAACCACGAGTGTCCGGGGCTGGACGAGTGGAACGATCCGGCGGGCGTCTTCGGCCCGGAGGAGACCGGGCGCGAGGAGAAATCGCGCGTCGGGCGCGCCGTCGAGTCGGTGGGCGCGACGGGCGGGCCGCTGAGCTACGTCCGGGGGAACGTCTCGTTCGTCTTCCTCGGGCTGATGGTCGTGGTGACGGCGCTCCGGTATGCCCTCCCGGCGCTCGGGCTCTCGCCGCTCGCGGTGCAGAACCTCTTCACGCTGAACACGACGAACCTCGCGTGGGTCTACCCGTGGTTCACGTCGATCTTCGCGCACAACGGGTTTACGCACCTCTTCTTCAACGGGCTCGTGCTCTACTTCTTCGGGCCGACGGTCGAGCGGCGGGTGGGCTCCGGGCGCTTCGCCGCACTGTTCCTCGGCGCGGGCGTGCTCGCCGGCCTCGCGCAGGTCGTTAGCGCCGCGTTCCTCGGGCAGTACACGGCCGTCCTCGGCGCGAGCGGCGCGATCATGGCCGTGATGGGCGTGCTTACCGTGCTCAACCCGAGCCTGCGGGTGTACATCTACTTCATCCTCCCCGTGCCGCTCTGGCTGTTCACGCTCGGCTTCGCCGCCTACTCGCTGTTCGTGACGTCGGTCGGCGGCATCGGAAGCGGCGGCGTCGCACAGGTCGCGCACCTCGCGGGCCTCGCCGTCGGCCTCCTCTACGGCGCGTACCTCAAGTCGCAGGGCGAGCGCGCACCGGAGGAGCTCACACTGGGCGGTGGGGGCGGACCGGGCGGTCCCGGCCGGGGGCGCATCTGAATGGAGATCGTCCGTCCCGGCTACCTGCCGGACCCCGCGCTCGACGCCGACGCGATGGAGGCGATGCAGCGAGATATCGCCGCGGACGCGACCTTCGCGGACGACCACGGTCTCACGCCGGACGCAGTCGCGATCGACGAGCCGATCGAGGAGACGGACCCCGCGCAGACGACCTTCGACGGTGACCGGCCGATCGTCGTCGGCGTGGATCAGGCCTTCCGCGAAGAGGAGGCCGTCTCCGTTGCGGTGGCGATCCGCGGCGGGCGCGTGATCGAGCGGGCGGTCGGGCACGCACCCCTCGAAATCCCGTATATCCCCGGGCTGCTCGCCTTCCGCGAGGGCGGGGCGATCGCGGACGCGCTCGAAACGCTGACCGTCGCGCCGGACCTGCTCGTCCTCGACGGCAGCGGCCGCATCCACTACCGCGAGGCCGGTATCGCCACGCACGTCGGCGTGCTCTTCGACGTCCCGACGGTCGGCGTCGCGAAGAACCTCCTCTGCGGGACGCCGGTCGAATCGGTCTCCGATCGCTACCTCGACGCGGGCGAGCGCGTCGCGATCGAGGCGGACGACGACGTCGAGACGTGCGCGAACGGGACCACGATCGGCCACTTCTACCAGTCCCGGCAGTACGACACCCCGGATCGCCGGCACGTCAATCCGCTCGTTGTCAGCCCCGGCCACCGCGTCGCGACGGGCACCGCGACGGACCTCGTCGGCGCGGTCTGTGCGGGGTACAAGCTTCCCGAACCGACCCGGATTGCGGACGCCGCCGTCGGCGAGCAGGCGCGCGAATAGCGGCGCGACGGGAGTGCTTCGCCCACGCTTAACTGCCCGGCGCGCGACGGGGCGGGTATGACAGACGAGACCGTACTCATCACGGGCTGTTCGTCCGGGATCGGCCGAGCGACGGCCGAGGCGTTCCTCGACGAGGAGTGGACGGTGTGGGCGACGGCACGCGACGAAAGCGACCTCGCCGCCCTTCGCGAGGCCGGCGCACGAACCGCCGAGCTGGACGTGACGAAGCCCGCACAGTGCCAGCAGGTCGTCGAAGAGCTCGTCGCGGCCGAGGGCCGTCTCGACTGCCTCGTGAACAACGCGGGCTACGGCCAGATGGGCGCGGTCGAGGACGTCCCGACGCGACGAGTGCACAAGCAGTTCGACGTGAACGTCTATGGCCCCCATCGGCTCTTCCGCGCGGTGCTCCCGCACATGCGCGAGCGCGAGGCGGGGACAATCGTCAACGTCTCCAGCGTCGTCGGACGCCTCTCGACGCCCGGCCAGGGCGTCTACGCCGCCTCGAAGTTCGCCCTCGAGGCCCTGAGCGACGCGCTGCGCGGCGAGGTCGAACCATACGGGATCGACGTCGCACTGGTCGAGCCCGGCCCGGTCGACACCGGCTTCGGCGCGCGCGTGAGCGAGGAACTCGAACCCGTCGACGCCTCAGGCGCGTACGACCGCGTCTATCGGTTCTTGGAGGGGTTCGACACCGTCTCGGACGGCTTCGCGACGAGCCAGCCCGAGGACGTCGCGGCGACGATTCTCGAGGCCGCGAGCACGACCCAACCCGACGCGCGCTACCCCGTCGGCTCGGCTGCACGGGCGATGTCGCTCGCACGCTACCTCCCCGACCGGCTGCGTGATCGCGTCGTGAACACGCTCTACGACCTCGCCTAATGGTGGTGCACGACGCTGACGCGCGCCGCGGCCTCGCGCGCGAATGTGCACTGGCGGGGATCGACGCCGCCCATCCAGCAACGGTCGTCCGCGACGCGGTGGCTCGCGACGGCGACACGCTCCGTATCGCCGACGCGACGTTCGCCCTCGACGACTACGACGACGTAATCGTCCTCGGGGGCGGCAACGCGGCTTCACAGGTCGCAGCGGCGCTCGAGGACGCCCTGGGTGACGCGCTGTCGGGTGGCGTCGTCGTCACGGACGATCCCGCCGAAACCGAGCGCGTCGAGGTGTTGCCCGGCGACCATCCAGTACCGAGCGAGCGCGGCGTCGACTCGACGCGGGCGCTGTGCGAGGCCGCGGATGCAGTCGACGAGCGGACGCTCGTCCTCGCGGTGATCACGGGCGGCGCGAGCGCGCTCCTCCCCGCCCCCACTGAGGGACTGTCGCTCGGGGACCTCCGGGCGACGACCGACGCCCTGCTCGACAGCGGCGCGACGATCCACGAGGTGAACGCCGTGCGCAAGCACTGCTCGGCGCTGAAGGGCGGTCGTTTCGCCACACGGCTCGCCCCGGCACGCGTCGCCACGCTCGTCTTCAGCGACGTCGTCGGCGACGACCTCTCGGTGATCGGGAGCGGCCCGACCGTGCCCGACCCCTCGACGTACGCGGACGCGCTCGCCGTCCTCGACGACTACGACGTGACGGTGCCCGAGGCGGTCCGTGCGCACCTCGAGGCGGGACGAGACGGCGAGCGCGAGGAGACTCCAGGCACGGACGACTCGGCCTTCGAGCGCGTCTCGACGCACGTGCTCGCGACGAACCGGACGGCGGTGGACGCCGCGATCACGCGGGCGCGCGAGGCCGGCTACGAAACGATGGTGCTCTCGACGCGCGTCCGCGGCGAGGCCTGCGAGGCCGCGAAGACCCACGTCGCCGTCGCGGAGGAGGCGCTGGCGACCGGCGAACCCCTTGATCCACCCTGCGTCGTCGTCTCCGGTGGCGAGTGTACCGTGACGGTCCGGGGCGATGGCGAGGGCGGGCCGAACTTGGAGTTCACGCTCTCGGCGGCGCTCGAACTCGGGGAAGACACGGCGCTCTGTGCGGTGGACACGGACGGGATCGACGGTGCGACGGACGCCGCGGGTGCGGTTGTGGACGCGGACACCCTCTCGGATCGACTGGCAGCCCGGCGCGCTCTCCGCGCGAACGACGCGTTTCCCGCACTCGACGACGCCGGGGCGCTCGTCGAGACGGGCGCGACGGGGACGAACGTGAACGACCTGCGGGTGCTCGTCGTCGGCTAAGTCAGGCTAGCGCGACGACGAGGCTGGCCACGACAGGACCCACATGCGACGGCGGGGGCAACGACGCGAGCAGCACGTTACCCTGTCTCAGACGTCGGAGCTGCGCCGGTCATGCCGATCGGTGTGGTTCCACGTTAGGCGAGACAGGCCGCAACAACGCGCAGGGTGTCGGGACCACGGACCTCCTCGGCCAAGAGGGGGACGCGCTTTACCTCGTGACCACGGAAGAGGTCCTGGGCCTCCGCGAGCGCGTCCTGCTGGACGTCCCAACGGCGCTGGCAGAACGCGCACGCCTCAAGGTTCGGCGAGACGAACGTCTCCTCCGGAACCTCGGGCACGACGTCGACCAGCGGCTCCATCACCTTGTTCACCACCACGGTCGAGACCGGGATGTCGAACTCCGCTAAACGCTCGCGCAGGCGCTTTGCCTCCATCACGCTCATCTCTTCGGGAACGGTGACGATTCGGAAGTCCGTCCGCGCGGGGTCTGTCAGGACGGCACGCAGGCGTGCCACGCGCTCACGAACCTCCTCGACGCCGTCCATCCCGGCGTCCGCACCCGCGGCGTCGTCGCCACCCCCGAACATCCCCTTCATCGACTCCATCATCCCGCCCATTTTCTCGCGGAACTGGAGCATCCGCCCCATCATCGAATCCATCAGCTCCGGGAGTTCGAGCAGGCGGAGCGTGTGGCCCGTTGGCGCGGTGTCGACGACGACGCGCTCGAAACGCTCGTCGTCGAGATACTCGACGAGTAACTGCATCGCCGCCGCCTCGTCCGCGCCCGGCATCGGCCCGCCGAGCGGATTCGACATGTCGTCGCCAGCACCGCCGAGGAGGTCGCCGAGGCCACCCATCGGTCCCGCGCCCCCGCCGTCGCCGCCGAGGCCCATCGCGCCCGCGCGCTCCATCGCCTCGTCGGGGTCGATCTCGACGCCCCAGAGCGGGATGTCGTCGCGGAGCCGTCCCGGCTGGCTCGGGACGTCAACCTCGTACGTATCGGAGAGGCTGTGCGCCGGGTCGGTGGAGACGACGAGCGTCGGCGTCCCGTCCGTCGCGCTCGCGAGGCCCGTCGCCGCCGCCATCGTCGTCTTCCCGACGCCACCCTTCCCGCCGTAGAGGACGTACTCCGCGGTGCCGGCCGCGACGCTCGGTGCGCCGACATCCTCGACCGCTTCGACTTCGAGTTCGCTCATGGCCGAGTAAGGGGGTTCCACGGCTGTATGTCCACCGTCTTTTTCCTCGTCGGGTTCGGCTTCGCTGAACTGCTCCTCGAAAAACACGGTCCGCGTGAACGGAGTGAGCGCGGGACTAGCGGGGCCGAAGGTCCCGCGAGGGAGAAAAAGACCGAGCGCTTCGTGCGAGCACGCTGGGCCGGAGATCGTACCGCAGACGTTCAATACAGAGGAGGGGGTAACGTCCGATGGAGGACGAGAGTTGGCCGTCTCGAACAGTCGGCGTTACTCTGGTCTGATAGCGCCCACAACTCCGATGCCAAGCCCGATAACCATAATCCCGAATTCGAGGGCCATCGGAAGACTGCTATTAGCATCTATGAGAATGAATCCACCGAACAGAACGAGCAGAATCCCGAGTTGAATCTCCTCCGTTTTCCCCATACCGTACCGTTCCCAACCCGGTATTTAACCCCGACGATTCAAATCGGTAAAACTCCGCGAAGCACAGCCCGCGTACCTACCGCGAGCGACCGGCAGGAGCGAGCGGGCCAAGAGCCGACCAACGGGAGGCTTGCAGGCTTTTGGCCGAGCTTTTGCCAGCGCGCGAAGCGCGCGCGGCGAAAGGTCGTTTAGAAGAAGCTCGCGAGTCGCTCCGCCGCCGTCTCGACGCGCGGGGAGACGAGCGCGAACCGGAGCCAGTCGCTGCGGGCCTCGCCGAACGCCTCGCCGGGCATCCCGGCGACACCAACCTCGTCGATGAGGCGTTTGGCGTTCGCCATCGTCCCGGGGTAGTCCGGGAAGCGCGCGAGGACGTAGAACGCGCCCTCGGGCGTCGTGTACTCCGCGCCGGCGCGATCGAGCGCCGCGGTGAACGTCTCGACGCGCTCGCGCAGCCGCTCGCGGTTCGCCTCGTGGTAGGACGTGTCGGTCGTCTCCAAGGCGTGCAGGACCGCGGCCTGTGCGGGCCGGCTCGTCGCCACGTTCGTCAGCATGTTGCGCGTCCGGGCCGCGGGGGCGTCGCGCTCGGGGAGGACCGCGTACCCCACCCGAAAGCCCGTGATGGCGTACGTCTTCGAGAAGGAGTTGGTGACGGCGACGTTCGCGGAGTCGAACGAGAGTGCGGACGTGAACGCGCCCGAGAAGTCGAAGTGGTCGTACACCTCGTCCGAAACGAGCATCGCGTCGTGCTCCTCGGCGATGGCGACGAACTCGCGCATCGCGTCCTCGCGATAGACGGCCCCCGTGGGGTTGTTCGGCGTGTTGACGACGATACACGCCGTCTCGTCGCTCGCCGCCGCGCGGACGTCGGCGGGATTGAGGCGACCCTCGTCGTCGACGGGCACGAAGCGCTGGACGCCGCCGAGCATCTCCGTCTTGCCGGGGTAGTACGGGTAGACGGGATCGGCCATCAGCACCTCGCTCCCATCGAAGCGTTCGAGGGCGCGCGCCATCCCGAGCGTGTTCGCCATCCCGCCGCCGTTCGTCACGATCACGCGCTCGGTCTCGACGCCGCGACGCGTCGCGATCCGCTCGCGGAGGTCGCGGAGGCCGGCGCTCGGCGGATACTGGAACTGCTCGCCGCCCGTGTCGGCGTAGTCGTGAAGCCCCTCGCTGATGGCCTCTGGCGCGCCCCAGTCGGGGTTGCCCGACACCATGTCGACGACGTCGCGGTCGGCGGCGTCGGCGTACTGCATCACCGTGAAGAAGAGCGGTTCCTCGTACTCCATACCGGCAGGGCGGCCGCGGCCCGGTTAAGCGCTTCCCGATCCGGGCGAGGCCGCATCTCGCGTCCACCCAGGGTCGCGGCCGGTCCGGGCAATCTGGCCCGCGCGACACGCCGGACAGAAGTCGGGGGTCTCGTCGGCGCTCCGCGGAACGTACACCGCGCCGCCGCACTCCACGCAGGCGTCCGCAACGACGGTCGCGCAGTCCGCACAGACGTTGAAGTCGTCGACCGTCAGCTCGCGCAGGGATTCGAGTCGTTTGTCCAAGACGGCTTCATTGAATCCGCAGAGGGCGACGGGATTCACTGTTTCACGGCTTGTTCGACGTTGTAGACTGCGGCGGCGAGCACAATTTCACGAAACTGGCGATACCACGCTCGCGCTCGGACGGCGGAGCCGTACG